>NZ_JBRBAU010000013.1:0-73480 GCF_053480195.1 Corynebacterium guaraldiae
GCACTTCCCCGGCGGTATTTCCGGCCCGAGGCTGGGGTATCCCTCCGGATAAGTGAAATCATCCTAATACCAGCACGCCAGACCAGCTAACCACCCAACCTCACCAACACATCCTGTCGTTTAGGCCTGAAGCAGTTCAAGACCTACGGTGAACAGGTCGAATTGCTTCGTCAGCGTGGAATGCGAGTGAATGATCCCCAGCATGCTGAGACGCTGCTGGCTCAATTGAACTACTACCGCTTGTCCGGATACTGGTACCCGATGCGCCGTTTCTCCCAAGGCGACGGCACTGCCCGAGATGAATTCGTTGAGGGAGCATCGTTTGATCTGGTGGTAGCTCTCTATGGGTTTGACGAACAATTGCGCCACAGCGTGTTCATCGAGCTTGATCGCGTGGAGTTGGCTATTCGAACCAAGCTCGGTCACGAACTGGGTCGCCTTGACCCGCTGATCTATTTGGATCCCCAGCGTTTGAGCGCCCGGGCACGGCAGCGAAACAAAGACGGGCGTAGCGTGCACGAGGTGTGGCTGAGAAAGTACCAGTCGGCATTGAAAGCGTCGAAGGAGGACTTCGTCGCCCACCACAAATCCAAATATGGCGGGACTCTACCCATCTGGGCGGCTGTCGAAATCATGGATTGGGGGATGCTGTCGTACCTGTACGGCATGTCGCCCAATATCGTGCGCAAACGGATTGCCGAGCCCTGCAGCCTAACTGGCCCTCAGCTTGAATCATGGCTGAAATCCTTGAATATTCTGCGTAATTACGCAGCTCATCATGCAAGGATGTTCAATCGTGTTTACGACATCAAACCGAAACTGAACAATGACGTCAGGCTGGCTCCGGTAGCTGAAGGAATGAATCGCGTGTTCGGACAGCTCTCCCTTATCCAATACTTGCAGCGCCAACTGGACTTGTCTCCAGCCGACCGGCTACCGAAGCTGTTCCACACCTACCCGCACAATCTCATCGTGCCGTTTTCTCGCACAGGAGCACCTGACAACTGGCGCGAGTTGCCTCTCTGGCGCGTCTAATCTTTGCGGTAGTAGTCCCCCATTCGTACCCGTCTGCGTCGAGTGGCAGTCCTGCTGTCCAGTCGGGTGGGAGTCGGGGTCGTCGTGAGCTGGCAAGCATCGGCGATGGTGAAGCCGGAGTCCTCGGGCTCGTCGATGACGATTTCGTCGTGGACGTGGGACAATCTTGTGCCCAGCCTGAGCGACGAGTGCCATGGCGTGGACGAGGAGGTCACGAGCGACTGCTTGGACGATGTTCTCGACGAGTTTCCCGCCGTAGATCTCCAGCCGCCCCCACTTGCGTCCGGTTGTGACACCGCTGTAGGACCCACTTCCAGTACTCCCATGTGATGTCTAGCGACCTTTTGGACACGGAGTCCAGGATGTTTTTGGACGGGATGGCTAGTGGCTTTTTGGACGTTTGCGGCGGTGGAATAGCCGGATGGCTATTCCATTGCATAAGCGTAGAAACCAGAATCCATGTCTCAAATCTAGTCATCGATATCTACCGTTTTTGGACAATTGCAGAAACAGCACACGCTGCGCCAACAGCACAAAGCAATCCGGTCTAACTTCGCGCTACATACTCCACAGACGCCCGCACACTGATTTGTCCCCGCACGAATTCAGGGTGTCTGTAGAACGCCTACTCAGAGGTGCGCTCGATAGATTCCAGTTTTCAATGCCACGTGCCCCCGCTTCTACATGGCCTCATGCCGATTATTGTGCGGACTGCACCCCGCAGCCATGATCCCTGAACTGAGTTTCCTCACCTTCGATTCACCGTACGGGTGAGGAAAGGAATTTACTTTCTCATCACACCAAGACTAAGGTTAGGCTCGGCTATTCAAGGGTAGCCTTACCTTTATCTATCGCTACCCTTCGACGAGCCAGGTTACACACGAGAAAGTTCTAAAAATGTTCATTGCAGCTTTCCTGGTCGGCCTCCGTGAGGGCCTGGAAGCATCCCTTATCGTCGGCATGTTATTCGCCGCCATCCAGCGCCGGAGCAGCACTGCCACCGACGAGGGTCACCTGAACACCGCAGCCCGCACTGTGTGGGTCGGCGTGGTCATGGCAGCAGCAATCTGCACGGCACTCGGCGCACTATTCACCTTCGGCCGCTACGGATTGTCCTTCCGCGCCCAGGAAGCGATCGGCGGCATCATGTCACTGATCGCGGTGGCCATGATCACTGGCATGGTCCTCTCCTTAAGCAACAAGGGCGGGAAACTGCGCACCATGCTCGAGGACAAAACGGGCGTTGCGCTGACCAAAGGCACGCAAGCCATGTTCTGGCTCGCGTTCGTCGCCGTTGCCCGCGAAGGCATCGAACTGACCCTCCTGCTGTGGGGTTGGATGACCACCCCTAGTGCGGTCATTGGCGCGTTCGTCGGCATTGGCGTTGCCATCATAATGGGCTGGCTGATCTACCGGGGCGCTCTCCGCCTGGATCTCGGCACCTTCTTCACCTGGTCGAGTGCTTTGCTCATCGTCGTTGCGGCAGGCATCCTCGCCTACGCCATCCACGATCTCCAGGAGGCGCAGTTCCTCCCCGGGCCGTTCTCCGGCGCACCGATTGCCCCCACGCACCCGCGCACCGGCGAGGTCCTGACCGGTTTTGCCACGTACCCGTTCTGGATGGCGTCATTCCCGTTCGGCTGGGCGTTCAACCTCGACGAGTTCATCGACCCTGCCGGAATCACCGCCACACTGCTCCAAGCGTTCACCGGGTTTATGCCACAAATGTCCTGGCTGCAAGTCATTGGTTGGGGCGTATACCTCGCTGTCATTGTTCCAATCTTTGTGGGGCATGTGCGCGGTGGGCGGCGTGGTGTCGCCGGTAAGCCAAGCAACAAAACTTCCTCCACACACAACGAAAACCCACGAAAGGTCTCATCATGAAGCGCTCTCCCGCTATCGTTGCCGCACTCGCACTCACCCTCCCGCTGACTGCGTGCGTGGAAAACAGCACCGGCGATGCCATCGACGTCCAAGCCAAAGAAGACTCCTGCACGGTCGCCACAAACTCAGCGGAATCCGGCACCAACACCTTTTCCATCACCAACTCCGGTGAGCGCGTCACCGAATTCTACCTCCTGGCCGAAGACGGCCTGCGCGTCATCGCCGAACGCGAGAACATCACCCCCGGCAGCACCGCGGACCTCACCGTCCAGCTCGAGCCTGGCTCCTACTTCACCGCCTGCAAACCAGGCCTGCGCGGACCGAACATTGGCCAAGCCGAGTTCACAGTGACCGGCGAAGCGATCAAGTACGACGAATCCGACGAGAAGCGCTTCAACGAAGCCCGCGACAACTACGTCGCCTTTGTCAAGAACGAGGTCGCAGAACTGCTGCCAAAGGTCGAGGAATTCGCCACAGCATACGCCGCAGGGAACGACGGCAAGGCCAAGGACCTCTACGCCGCCACCCGCGTGCACTACGAGCGCATTGAACCGATCGCTGAGGCCCTCGGCGTCCTCGACCCGCGCATCGACTACCGCGAAGTGGACTACATCGCCGAAGCAGACCAGCTCAAGGAAGATGACCCGACCTTCACCGAGTGGCTCGGATTCCACCGCATGGAAAAGGACCTGTGGCCGCCGGCTGCCGACGCCAAGAACGCCGACGGCGCACCCGCCCGCGAGGGATGGGAGCCGTCCTCGCCGCAGAAGCGCCGTGAGATCGCCGACGCACTCGTCGCCGACGTCGAAGCCCTCAACGACACCGTGCAGGCCAATAACTTCGCCGCAGAGAACGACATCACCGTCGACACCGTCTCTAACGGTGCGATGGGCCTGCTCGAAGAGGTAGCCACCACCAAGGTCACCGGTGAGGAAAACTGGTGGTCGCACAAGGACCTCTATGACTTCCAAGCCAACATCCAAGGCTCGCGCATCGCCTTTGACATGGTCAAAGGCATCGCCGCAGAGCGCGGCGACGAAGGCTCGAAGTTGGTCAGCGAGATCGAGCAGCGTTTCGACGCCATCCAGTCCCTCCTCGACGAATACGGCAGCCTGGAAACCGGCTACGTCGACTACGACGAAGTCGACGCCGGCCAGCAAGCAAAACTCACCCGCGCCATCGACGCGCTGCGCGAGCCGCTGTCCAACCTGACCGGCACCGTACTGGGCCTCAACATTGATACTGAGGCTGATGCTGAAGCGGATTCGGGGGCGGAATCCTAAAATGAGCGGGTTCAACCGACGCACCTTCTTGGCGCTTGGCGGTGTCAGCGCCGTCGGGGCCGCCGCTGCCGCCTGCTCGCAGGAAGAATCCCGTGGGACATCTGGCGACATCGACGGTGCTACGAATGACGAGCTGATCATTGACTTCGCCGGCGAACACCAAGCCGGGATTATCACCCCGATGCAAAACAGCCTCCACTTCGCAGCTTTCGACATGGACGAGAAGGCCTCCCGCGATGACCTCGTTGATCTCCTGCAGCGTTGGACCGATGCTGCTCGACGGTTGACGCTCGGCGGCGAAGTCAGTGCTAAGGGTGCGTTCGGCGGTGGTGCGGACTTCCCGCCCGACGATTCCGGTGAAGCCTTCGACCTAGGCCCCTCCGCCCTGACCATCACCATCGGCTTCGGTCGCAGCTTGTTCCGCGACCAGTTCGGCCTGGCTGACAAACTGCCAACCGAGTTCACCGCAATGCCGCCGATGACCAACGACTTCCTCAACCGTGAGCAGTCCGACGGCGACATCTGCATCCAAGCATGCGCTAACGACCCACAGGTAGCTACTCACGCTATACGCAACCTGACTCGCTTAGCTGTACCCGATGCTGCGCTGCGCTGGTCCCAGATCGGTTTCGGCAAAGCCGCCGTGACCACTCGTGAAGAAAGCACCCCACGCAACCTCTTCGGGCAGAAAGACGGCACCGCAAACATCCGTGCCGAAGATGCTGATGCGTTGGATGAGCACGTGTGGATTCCAGCGAGTTCTTCCCAACCCTGGGCAGCTGGGGGAAGCTACCTTACGGCCCGACGCATCGCCATGAACATCGAGGTGTGGGATACCCTGCAGCTCAAGGAGCAGGAGCGTGTCACCGGCCGTGATAAATTCGAGGGTGCTCCACTGACGGGCACCAACGAATTCGACGAACCAGATTTCGCCGCCACCAACGAGCGAGGCCGTCCCGTCATCGACCACGGTTCCCACGTATTCAACGTGCACCCTGATCAAAACGGTGGCATCCGTATGCTGCGCCGTGCATTCAACTTCGTCGATGGTTCCAACGAACAAGGTCGCCTTGACGCTGGCCTGTTCTTCATGGCGTTCACCCGCACCGTGGACCGGTTCGCCACCGTGCACCAGTCCATGTCGCGCGACGAGATGCTTCTTGAGTACCTCAAGACCACCAAAACCGGCACCTACCTCATTCCGCCCGGTGTAAGTGAAATCGGCTTCATCGGTGAGGGAATGTTCTCTTAGAGCCATGGGGGCATGGCACTAAGGCCGCACTCGGCAGAGCACCTAATCTGGTCTCGATACCGCCGCTAGGGGGCGTCGCCAAGCGCCCGCTCCCCCTCTCCTCCCGCCCAGCACCCACACGCCAACAACCCCCACCTCCTCACATGGTCTCCCATGTGTTTGCTTGGAGGTGGGGGTTGTAGTGTCAGTACAGAAACTTAGGCGTTCAACGTCCTAGGAGGTGCCTAGTTGATGCGGCCGGTTTCCTTGCGGTACTGGCGGTAGTAGCGGCGGCCGAAGTGGACGGAGCTGACTGCCAGGATGGCAACAACGACGAGCGCGATAGCGCCGACGATGATGTTGATTTGGTAGTCAGCACCAGCGGTGCCCTCCGGGTAGAGCCACGTACCGAGGCCCCAAATGAGGATGCCGGCTGCCGGCAGGAGCGAGAGAATCAGGCCCATGCCCACCCAGGTGGAGGTGCGCAGCAACGAAGAGTGCGGTGCACCGTAGGATACGGGCTCGTAGCCCTCGATGTAGGAGTCCTGGATCTTGCCGGAGAACTCCGGGTAGGTCTCGCTGTGGTGATCAGCTACTGCCGGGTTGAGGTCGCTCATGGCTGAAACTTTCTCTCGTTCCTGTTAATCCTGTGAATGACTATAGCTTAGTCGTCCTTGCCGCGGAAAGCAGCACGTGCACGTTCGCGGGTAACCGCGGAAACCGCGGTCAGCGGCACACCAGCCGGGCACACATCAGCGCACTCGCCGTAGAGCGAGCAGTGGCCGAAGTTCTGCTCCAGATCGTCCACCATGTTGCGTGCGCGGCGGCCACGCTCTTCCTTGCCCAGAGGCATGAGGGAGAGGTGAACCAGCTTGGCGCCGGTGAACAGGTGAGCAGCACCGTTCGGGCAGGATGCCACGCAGGCACCGCAGCCGATGCAGGCAGCGTGATCCAGGGCGTACTCGGAGGTCTCGTGGTTGATGTGCAGGGTGTCAGCATCCGGAGCGGTACCCGCATCCATGGACACGTAGCCGCCCTGCTCCATGACGTGGTCCAGCTTGGAGCGGTCCACGATCATGTCCTTGATGACCGGGTAGGCAGCGGAGCGGAAAGGCTCCAGCTTGATGGTGTCGCCGTCCTTGAACTGGAACAGGCGCTGCTGGCAGGCCGGGGTGTTCTGGCCCGGGCCGTGCGGGCGGCCGTTGACCAGAAGGCCACAGGTACCACAGATGCCCTCACGGCAGTCGGAAGCGAATGCGTACGGCTCCTTGCCGGCCTCGATGAGGCCGTCGTTGACGTGGTCGAGCAACTCCAAGATGGACATCTGCTCGGCGGCGTCGTCAACCTGCACGGTTTCGAACTTGCCTTCTTGCGTCGGTCCGGCTTGACGCCAGATCTCAAGTGTCAGTTTCATTACTTGTAGTTCCTTGTCATCAGCGGGATCGAATCAAAGTACAGCGGCTCGGCGTGGCGGATGAACTCGCCCTCAGCAGCGCCCGGCTCCCATGCGGAGACGAAGCACCAGTTCTCGTCATCACGCTCGGCCTCGCCGTCCTCGGAGAGGTGGTCATCACGGAAGTGAGCACCACAGGACTCGTCGCGGTCGAGAGCGTCGATGCACATGAGCTCGCCCAGGTCGATGTAGTCAGCAACGCGCAGACCGTACTCGAGAACCTGGTTCATGTCGTTGGCGTCGCCAGTAATGCGGACGTTAGCCCAGAATTCCTTGCGCAGTGCGCGAACCTTCTCGATGGCAACCTTGAGGTCCTCGACGTTACGGGACACGCCACAACCCCAGTAGAGGATGTCACCCAGCTGGCGGTGGTAGTACGCCGGGCCGTGCGGATCCTGACCCTGGATGGACATGAGGCGGTCGATGCGCGCCTGTGCGCGAGCAACAGTCTCGTTGGCCTCTGCCGAGTCCTCAGCCAGCTTGGCCTCACCCAGGTGGTGGGCCAGGTAGTTCGGGATGGTGAACGGCAGGGTGAACCATCCATCAACGGAAGCGGACAGCAGGGAGTTAGCACCCAGGCGGTTCGCACCGTGGTAGGTCCAGGAGCACTCACCGGCGGCGAAGAGGCCGTCGATGGTGGTCATCTCGTTGAAGTCCGTCCACAGGCCACCCATGGTGAAGTGGCAGGTCGGAGCAATACGCATCGGGGTCTCATAAGCGGACTCACCAATAGCCTCTTCGTACATTTCGATGAGGTTGGAGTAGCGCTCACGGATCTTGTCCTTGCCCAGGCGCTCGATGGCGTCACGGAAGTCCAGGTACACGGAGTTGTGCAGCGGACCAACGCCCAGACCCTTGTTGATCTGCTGGGAGATGGCGCGGGAAGCCACGTCACGCGGGACGAGGTTACCGAAGGCCGGGTAGCGGCGCTCCAGGAAGTAGTCGCGCTCCTCTTCCGGAATCTCATTGGCAGGACGGTCATCCTTCTCCTTGATCGGAGACCAGATGCGGCCATCGTTACGCAGCGACTCGGACATGAGGATGGTCTTGGACTGCCACTCGGAGTTGACCGGCAGGCCAGTCGGGTGGAACTGGATGAATGCCGGGGAAGCCAGGTAAGCACCGTTCTCGTACGCACGCATCATGGCGCCGGCGTTCGAGTTCTTGGCCAGCGTGGACATGTGGTAGACGTTGCCGTAACCGCCGGTACCGAGGATGACTGCGTGGCCGGTGAAGGCCTTGAGCTCGCCGGTGATGAGGTTGCGGGTCACGATGCCGCCGGCGCGCTTCTTACCACCGTCGGTGTAGGTGATGATGTCCTGCAGGTCGTGGTGAGCGAAGAGCTCCACGTTGCCCAGGCCAATCTGGCGGTAGAGCGCAGACGTGGTGGACAGCTGCAGCTGCTGGCCTGTTTGGCCACGGGTGTAGTAGGTACGGGAGACCTGCACACCACCGAAGGAACGGGTAGCCAAGGTGCCGCCGTACTCGCGAGCGAACGGAGCGCCGATGGCGTTCATGTGGTCGATGACGCGGATGGACTCATAGGCCAAGCGCCAGCAGTCGGACTCGCGGCAGCGGTAGTCACCACCCTTAACGGTGTCCTTGGTGTGGCGGTAAGCGGAGTCGTTATCCACCTTCTTGTGGCGGGAGGAGTTCACACCACCCTGCGCAGCAATGGAGTGCGCACGGCGCGGTGAATCGTGGTAGGTGAAGACCTTGACCTTGTAGCCCAGCTCGCCGAGGGCAGCGGCGGCGGAACCAGCGGACAGGCCGGTACCGACAACGATGATCTCGAACTTGCGGCGGTTCAGCGGGGAGACGAGCTCCATGTGGTCCTTCTGGTAGCTCCACATGTCCTTCATCGGGACACCGTGCGGCTCGTGGGACTCCAGGATGCGGCCCGGCTTAACGCCCGGGACGATGGACTGCGGGTGCGAGAAGTCAGGGTGCTCGCGCTTGAGTTCAGTGTTCGCGTTAGTCATGGGTTCAAAACTCCTTTAGCTGACCCAGCCCAGGGCGACGGACAACGGCATAACAATGTTTGCCAGGCACACGACGGCCGGGACGATGTACGCCAGGACAACAAAAACCTCGCGCCACTTTGCACCGGTGATGCCCAGGTCAGAAGCCGCAAGGCGGATACCGTGGGTCAGGTGCAGGAAGAGGCACAGCATGGCGACGATGTAGACGATGGTCACCGGCCAGCGCGAGAAGGTTGCGATCATGTTGGCCTTAACGGCACCGTGAGCAAAAGCTTCTGCTGCAACCGGCTGGACACCAATCGTCAGGTCCAGAAGGTGGAAGATGATGAACAGGAGAAGCACGACGCCGGTAACCAGCATGCTCTTGGTGGCAAAGGAATCCATGCCGCCCATCAGGTTCGTGCGCTTGAACTTGCCGCGGGATGCCTTCGAGCGAGCGGTCAAAGCAAAAGCGCCGTAAATGTGAGCGATCACGCAGGCCAGCAGGACGATGCGAATGATCCACAGTGCGTGACCGCTCGGGATCAGTGGCTCACCAAGATTACGCAGGTAAGCGCCGTAGGCATCGAGTGCTTCCTGGCCGTCGTGAGCCGGCAAGTAAAGCTTCAGGTTGCCGGCCATGTGTCCCACAACGAAGAGCGCGAAGAACAGACCGGTAATTGCCATCGTCAGTTTCAAAGCCCAGGACGGAATTCCTGGCTTAGGACGAATCGTTTCATTAGTAATACGGCCGTGAGCGAGGGCTTCACGGTCAGGATTTTTTACAGACATGACACCTCCATTGTCGCCCTTACCTTACGCAGACCTTTGCGCTGACCACTAGTTATATCTTTGCTTTGCATACCCCCTCCCCCTCCTATGGTCCCCGTATTTAAACGAGTTAAGGCAAGGATCACCTTAGGCGCCACACCTCTTTGACCGCTCTACCTTGATCACTTCCTTTTACGCAATATTGAGCTTGCGAAAACATTTCACGGATGAGACTTTTGTCACAGGGTGTGGCCTGAGTGACGACCCTACCCCTTTAGGTGTCAAACTTTCGCTTGGTATACACCCCTATCGCCCGCTCGGCACCCCGCCAGCACCCCCCACTTCGCAGCGGAGTTAAAATACTTCACACATTCCTTGCAAAACAATTGTTATGACCGAAAGGCACTAGGTAACCTAGCTCACATGAGCAAGACATACGTGGGTTCGCGCCTGCGCCAGCTGCGCCGCGAACGTGATCTCAGCCAAGCTACTCTCGCCGCTACGCTGGGGCTTTCAGCTAGCTACGTCAATCAGATTGAACACGACGTACGCCCTCTTACCGTCCCGGTCTTGCTGAAAATCACTGAAGCCTTTGGTGTGGATGCCACGTTCTTCTCCCGTGATGATGATTCACGCCTGCTTGCGGAAATCCAGGATGTCGTCCAAGACCAGGAAATCTGCCCCTCCCCCGTGGAGCTTCAGGAATTGTCCGAATTGGTCTACAACCACCCCACCGTCGCCCGCACGCTCGTGGATATCCACCGCCGCTACCGCAATATTCGTGACAAGCTCTCGCTCGCCACCGATACCCGCCGCTCGGACGGGAACCAGGCACTGTCCATGCCTCACGACGAAGTGCGGGACTTCTTTTATGCCCGGCAGAACTATCTCGACGAGTTGGATATCCACGCAGAAGAAACTGCCTCGGAGCTCAACGTCATCCTCTTCCACATTCGCGACATTGAACAGGCGCTTAATGAGCGGCTCACTTCCAAACACGGCGTGGAGATTCTCACGACCGATCGGATGGATGGCACCCTGCATCGCTTCGACAAGGAGAGTGGCACCCTTCGCCTTGCCAGCCGCCTGAGCGTGGGCCAGCGCGCCTTCCGTATGGCGGCAGAGTTGGGTTTCCTCGAGGCGGGCGCGCTAATCGACGCCCTCGTGGACGAAGAACCCTTCACCTCGGACGCCTCCATCAACCTGGCCAAGCGTGGAGTTGCTAACTACTACGCCGCCGCCACACTGCTCCCCTACAGCCTCATCCACAGTGAGGCCGAGCAATCCGGGTATGACGTGGAGTACCTCTGCAACGTCTTTGGCGTGGGCTACGAGACAATTGCCTCGCGCCTCTCCACGCTGCAGCGCCCCAACAAGCGCGGAATCCCCTTTACTTTCGTGAGGGTTGATCGCGCCGGCAATATGTCCAAGCGCCAATCGGCCACGGGCGTACACTTTTCCAATTCCGGCGGAACGTGCCCACTATGGAACGTGTATGAGTCCTTCACCCGCCCCAACACCATCTCGCGTCAGCTGGCGCAGATGCCGGATGGCCGCAACTACCTCTGGATTTCACGGACGGTGAGCTACCCCCAGGGCCGCTTCGGCGATACCAATAAGCTCTTCTCCATCGGCCTAGGCTGCGAGGCGCGCCACGCCAGCCGCACGGTCTATGCCCAAGGCCTCAACCTCGATGCCCTTTCTGCCGCAACCCCCATCGGCGCCGGCTGCCGTACTTGTCCTCGCCAGAATTGTGCTCAACGCGCCTTCCCGGCCATTAATGAAGAGCTGGTGGTCGACGCCCACCGTTCAGCCGTCGCACCGTACTAATGAGCCAGTAGCGTTACGGCGCTAAAACCAACGCTCCCCCTCAATCCCTTTGCCGGGATTGAGGGGGAGCGTTCTTGTTTTGGCTTCTCGCCTTGGCCTTAGAGGTTAATCATGTGGCCGCCGATACCCTCGGCAGCTTCCTTCATAGCCTCAGACAGCGTCGGGTGAGTATGAATGTTGCGTCCGATTTCCTCAGCGGTGAGGTCGAAGCGCTGCGCCAGGGTCAGCTCCGGCAGCAGCTCGGAAACGTTGGAGCCCACCATGTGGCCGCCGATGAGCTCACCGAATTCGCCGTCAGCAATAAGCTTGACGAAGCCCGCGGTCTCGTTGAGGCCGGCCGCCTTGCCGTTAGCGGAGAACGGGAAGGTAGCGACCTTAATGTCGCGGTCAGCGAACTTCTCACGAGCCTGCTCCTCGGTGTAGCCGAAGGAGGCAACCTGCGGGTTGCAGAAGGTGGCGCGCGGCATGTTCATGTAGTCACCCAGCAGCTGGGTCTCAGCGCCGGCGATGACCTCAGCGGCCACGACGCCCTGCGCCTCAGCCACGTGGGCGAGCTGCAGCTTCGCGGTGACGTCACCAATGGCGTAGATGCCCTCAACGTTGGTGCGCATGTAGTCATCGATGGCGATGGCGCCGCGCTCGGTGAGCTCGACACCGGTGTTCTCCAGGCCGAAGCCCTCGGTGCGCGGAGCGAAGCCAATGGAGACCATGCAGCGGTCCACGGTCAGCGTATCGGTCTTGGAACCGTCCTTGGACTCAACCTCAACGGTGACATTGTCGCCGTTGTCCTTGATGGCGGTGGTCTTGTAGCCGGTCAGGAGCTTCACGCCGAACTTCTTGTATTCCTTGGCGATGGCCTTGGAGACATCCTTATCCTCGTTCGGCAGGACGCGGTCCATGAACTCCACGATGGTCACGTCCACGCCGTAGTTGGCCAGAACGTAAGCAAACTCCATGCCGATGGCGCCTGCGCCAACGATCACCATGGAATCCGGAGCCTCATCGTTGAGGATCTGCTCCTCGAAGGACACGATGTTGCCGCCGATTTCCACGCCCGGAAGGGAACGAACGACGGAGCCGGTGGCGATAATGCAGTTATCAAAGGTAATGGTCTTACCCTTGTCATCGCCCTCAGTAATCTCGATGGTCTTGGCGTCCTTGAAGGAGCCCAAGCCATTGATCTCCGTAATGCCGTTCTTCTTCATCAGGTAGTGCACACCCTTGACGATGCCCTCCGACACCTTGCGGGAGCGCTTGTGCGCAACGCCGAAGTCGAAAGAAACATCGCCGGAAATACCGAAGGCCTTAGCCTCATGGTTGAAGGTGTGTGCAACCTCAGCGTTCTTAAGAAGAGCCTTGGAGGGGATGCAGCCCACGTTGAGGCAGACACCACCCCAGTACTGCTTCTCAATAACGGCAACCTTCTTGCCCAGCTGGGCAGCGCGGATGGCGGACACGTAGCCGCCGGGGCCCGCGCCGAGTACTACAACGTCAAAATGTTCATTAGTCACGCCCTACAGGATACGTAACTTTAGGCTCGCTGTCCCACCACCCCCGCCCTGCACCCGCCGGACAGCCCATAGCAGTCAGGATGCCCGGAACAGAGTCAGGCAAAAATAAATCCCTAACCCCCAAGACGGGGATTAGGGAAAGAAAGCGAGAGCATGGCCCTCTGCAGATTATTTAGAACAGACCCCAATCCAGGGCGATCTTGGAGGACGTGGAGGAGCCGGAGTGAGCGATCTGGCCCAGCACCTGGTTGATGGAGACGAGGATGGTGTCAAAAAAGTTCATTCTTCTTCTTTCTGTTGTTCTAGCGGCGCGTACGGCTTAATGCGGCGCCCTCCAGCGAGGCCACGGCGTGCAGGACGGTCGCCGCCAAAAGCGGTCACGGTACCTAGCCCCACTAACGAAGGAGACGGCCGTTGCGTTACATAGCCCACGAATAGGCGCGGAAAGATTATGACACGGTTTTCACTTCAATACCACCATTCACTTTTATAACTTGGTATGTTTAGTCTGACTGCCCTTATCTTCGGGGGTGCTAGATTACCCATCTATCAGCGCTTTTGCCCACGTCAAGGGTGGTTTGTCCGGAGCATCTTTTAAACTTGCCCCCTACACTTCCGCTCATCACTTAGAAAGCGAGATTCCATGAAGATTGCGCGCTCTCTCACGACGCTTGCGGCGGCTTCCGCCTTAGCCCTCGGCGCCGTCGTTTCCCCTATCGCCAGCGCATCCGACGTTAAACCGGATCAAATCAGCGGTGAGGCTACACCGTCCGATATTTCCGAGCTCGACCTTTACACCGAACTCGAGGAGTACCTGCCCAAGGATGAGGCCGGCAACCCGTCGCCTTCCCGCGAGCAGTTTGAGGCTTCCTTTGACAAGCAGGTCACCTTTAAGAACGTCGATATCAAGAACATCCCGGATGACAAAAAGTGGATGGGCTATGTCTTCAAGTACTGGGATTATCGCCACAAGGTGAGGGGCATCAAGGCCACCGCGCCTGCAATGGGCCGCGACGTTCCCCTTGCGGTGATCACCCCGGACGGCACCTTTGATGCTTCCCGCCCCACCCTCTACTTGCTCAACGGTGCCGGCGGCGCCGAGCAGGGCATGGACTGGATTGTCTCCACCGTGGCCAAGGATCTCGATCCGAAGACTGAGGACGTTGAGGACCTCGTTCACTATTACGCCAACCGCAACGTCAACGTTGTCATCCCGCAGGCGGGCGCTTTCTCCTACTACACCGACTGGCTGACCACACCGGACCGCAGCTACCTCAAAGGCCCTCAGAAGTGGGAGACCTTCCTGACCAAGGAGCTGCCAGGACCGCTGGAGGAGTACATTAACGGCAACGGCAAGCGCGGCATCGCCGGCATGTCCATGTCCGCAACCTCCTCGCTGGTGCTGGCTCAGCACAACCCGAACTTCTACGATGCCATCGGCTCCTACTCCGGTTGCGCTGCTACCTCGACGCCGCTGCCGAACTTCTACTCGCAGCTCACGGTGAACCGCGGTGGCGGAAGCACCGAGCAGATGTGGGGACCAATGGGCGGTGACTACAACCGCTACAACGATGGCCTCATCAACGCCACGAAGAACAACATGGGCAACTCCAAGGTCTACGTTTCCGCCAACTCCGGTTTGGCTGGGGCAACTGACTTGGGCTCGTCCAAGATTGATGCCTTGGGCTCGTCCCAGGCCTTCAAGTCCTCCTCCACCCTCGTGATTGAAGGCGGCGTCATCGAGGCAGCCATGAACGCCTGCACCCATGACCTGAAGGCAAAGATGGAGCGTGAGGGCGTCGACGCGGTCTTCAACCTGCGCAACACCGGCACCCACTCCTGGCCGGGCTGGCTGGATGACATCAACTCCTCCTGGCCTACCTACGCACGCGCCTTCGACCTTCCCGTTGATCCAGCCGCGCCTGTAGCGACTGCGTATTCAGCAGATGCGGAATCGGACGCTAACGAAAAGGCCGCCGATGCCGATAGTCAGGATGCGAAAAAGGCGGAGGCGGAAGCAGACACCGAAGGCCTCGCCGATTCCCTGCCAGAAGATCCTGCGGTGACCGAGCAGTAAGCTCTTTTCGCCGTACCAATTGTTGAAAAAGGAACGTAATGAAGCGTCTCAGCTCTCTCCTCGCCGCCGGCGCGCTCAGCGCAGCCGCGCTAGTCAGCCCCGTTGCAGGTGCTGCCACCATCACCCCGCAGCAGGTTGCGGGTGACACTGCCCTATCCACCATCTCGGACCTGCAGGTCACCCCAGAGGTGGAGAGCCAGAAGTGGTATGACCACTACAAGGATGACGCCCGCGTTCTGAAGCTGGAGGCTACCTCGCCGGCGATGAACGGCCGCGCCATTCCGCTGGCTGTCATCCCGGCCAAGAACCCGGACCGCCCGACGGTCTACCTGCTCAACGGCGCTGGTTCCGCCGAGCAGGATTCCGACTGGCTGTACATGTCCGATGTCGTGGATTTCTACGCGGACAAGGACGTCAACGTTGTGGTTCCGCAGGCGGGTGCTTTCTCCTACTACACCGACTGGTTGGAAGAGCCTAACGGCAAGTACCTCAAGGGCCCGCAGAAGTGGGAGACCTTCCTGACCAAGGAGCTTCCTGGCCCGCTAGAAGCTCGCCTGAACGCAAGCAATAAGCGCGCCATCGCCGGCATGTCCATGTCCGCAACCTCCTCGCTGCTGCTTGCCCAGCACAATCAGGGCTTCTATGACGCGGTCGGTTCCTTCGCCGGCTGTGCCGCAACTGCCTACCCCACCGAGTACGAGTTCCTGCGCCTCACCGTCAACCGCGGTGGCGGCCAGCCGGAGCAGATGTGGGGCCCAATGGGCTCTGCGTACAACCGCTACAACGACGCCCTGATGAACTCCGAGAAGCTGCGCGGCACCAAGCTGTACATCTCCTCTGCATCGGGCTTCGCGGGTGAGCAGGATACCCCGTCTTATTACATCAACAAGGGATACAACCCGGCGGCTGCTTATCTGGGCTCGGCGCAGCTGCAGGTAGAAGGCGGCGTCATCGAGGCGGCCGTGAACCACTGCACCCACATGCTCAAGGCAAAGCTGGATCAGCAGAACATCCCGGCAAGCTACAACTTCCGCAATGTGGGTACGCACTCCTGGCCGGGCTGGCGCGAGGACTTGGTGAAGTCCTGGCCCACCTTTGAGGAAGCCTTCAACTCCTAAATGGCAAGCCGCGCACGTCACACCGTGCGCGCTCCCCTGGCTTCGGACAAGCCGGACAAGGGCGGTAGGATAGCGGCATTATGAAGCTGCTTTCCACCGCCCTTTCGCATATCTCAGCCGCTCGCGACCGCGCCGCACTCACTCGAGATAGCTACACGGGGGTGGATTTCAACCTCGGCTTCGAGGTCACCCACTATGACTTGGATCTGACCTACCGCGTGGAGCCCAACCTGCTCCAGGGCGAAGCCGTGCTCCATATTCGTGCGCTGGAGGCCTTGGACAAGCTCACCCTCGACCTCGGCGGCGCCATGGTGGCTCGCCGCATCACGGCGAAGCATGCGCCGCGCGTGGCCAAGTTCCGCCTGTCCGGCGGAAAGCTGCGCCTAAACTTTGCCGAGACAATCGCCGAAGGCCAAGAGTTTGAGCTTTGCATTCGGTATGGCGGGGCACCCCGCCCGCTGCGCACGCCCTGGGGTGACATCGGGTGGGAAGAAACAGAGTCAGGCTCGCTGGTGGCCAGCCAGCCCAACGGCGCGCCCAGCTGGTTCCCCTGTGATGACACCCCGTCCGCGAAGGCCACCTACGATATTCGCATCACCGCGGACGATCCTTTCGTTGTCATCTCCAACGGCAAGCTGGTCTCCCGCCGCCGCGCGGGCGGATCCATGACGCGCTGGCACTACCGCGTCAAGCACCCCATGGCCACCTATCTGGCCACGGTCCAGGTCGGCGAATACATCGACATTCCCCTCGGCCCCAACGTCCGTGCGTGGGCACCGGCCCGCCTCAAGCAGGTAGTACTCGAAGAATTTGCCCAGCAGCAGGAAATGGTGGATTTCTACTCCGCGCTCTTTGGCCACTACCCCTTCGCCGACTACCAAGTAGTCATCACCGACGATGAGCTGGAAATCCCACTCGAAGCCCAAGGCTTGTCCATTTTCGGTTCCAACCACGTCAAAGGCGATCACGCCTTCGAGCGGCTCATCGCCCACGAGCTCTCCCACCAGTGGTTCGGCAACTCCGTGGGCCTTTCGGAGTGGAAGGATATCTGGCTCAACGAAGGTTTCGCCTGCTACTGCGAGTGGCTGTGGCGCGAGCATGCCCATGGCCACCCGGCGCATGACTCTGCGCGTTCGCATTACCAGGTGTTGGCCCGCAAGCGGCAAGACATTGTTTTGAGTGACCCGGGCACGCGCGACATGTTTGATGACCGCGTCTATAAGCGCGGTGCGCTGACCGTCCATGCGCTGCGTCGACTGTTGGGTGATGAGATCTTCTTCCTCACGGTCCGTGAGTACCTCTCCGCCGCGCAGCATTCCACGGTGACCCCGGAGGACCTCATCAGCCGTCTGCGTGCAGTGGCTGTTGATCCCGCTGCTGTGGATGCTCTTCTGGACGAGTGGCTCAACCACGAAGCGCTACCTAAGTTCCCGGCTTAAAACTTCGCCGCCATGCCCTACACTTGAGCACCATGCGCAGAATGCTTGTGACCGGCGGCGCCGGCTTTATTGGGGCAAACTTCGTCAGACTCGTGGCCCAGAAGCGGCCAGAGGTGGAGATTACTGTCCTCGATAAGCTCACCTACGCGGGCAACCGGGCCAACCTCGCCGGCGTGGATGCCACGCTGGTGGTGGGCGATGTGGCGGATGAGGGGGTCGTCGACAAGCTCGTGGCCCACGCTGATGTCGTCGTCCACTTCGCTGCCGAGTCCCACAATGACAACTCATTGCGGGACCCTTCGCCCTTCCTCCACACCAACGTGATGGGCACCTTCGTGCTGCTGGAGGCCTGCCGCCGCCACGATGTGCGCTTTCACCACGTCTCTACCGATGAGGTCTTCGGGGACCTAGAGATCGGCGCAGATACGTACTTCACGGAAGCGACTCCGTACAACCCGTCGTCGCCCTATTCGGCCACGAAGGCCGGCTCGGATCACCTGGTGCGCGCGTGGGTACGCAGCTTTGGGCTGCGGGCAACTATTTCGAATTGCTCCAATAATTACGGCCCTTACCAGCATATTGAGAAATTCATCCCACGACAGATCACCAATCTGCTCCTGGGCCAGCCTGCGAAGCTTTATGGCACGGGCGAGCAAGTGCGGGATTGGATTCACGTGGATGACCACAATGAGGCGGTGCTCGCCATCCTGGACCGCGGGCGCCTTGGGGAGACCTATAACATCGGCGCCGACCAGGAGGATACGAATAACCGCCAGGTCATCGAGATGATCTGTGAGCTCATGGGGGCGACGGATAATGGTCGGGCGCGTTTCGAGCACGTGGCGGACCGCCCGGGCCATGACCAGCGCTACGCCATGGATGCCAGCAAGCTGCGCCGCGAGCTGGGCTGGGCCCCGCGCTACACGGATCTGCGGGAGGGCCTGGCCGCCACCATTGAGTGGTACCGCACCCACGAGGAGTGGTGGCGCGCGGGCAAGGAAGAAGTCGAAGCCAACTATGCGAAGCAAGGACAATAAATAGCCATGAAGGTGCAGTCAACGGCCATCGAAGGCCTGCTCATTGTGGAGCTCGACGTCCACGGGGATAACCGCGGCTGGTTCAAGGAGAACTGGCAGCGCGAGAAGATGGTGGCGGCCGGCTTGCCAGACTTCCAACCGGTGCAAAACAACGTTTCCTTCAATGCGGAGAAGGGTGTCACGCGTGGGCTGCACGCGGAGCCCTGGGACAAGCTGGTCTCCGTGGCCTCCGGCCGGGCCTTCGGCGCGTGGTGCGATCTGCGTGAGGGCTCTGCCACCTTCGGGCAGCTGGTGACTCACGAGCTACGCGAGGACGTGGCGGTCTTCGTGCCGCGCGGCGTGGCGAACGGTTTCCAGGCGCTGGAGGCCTGCGCCTACTCCTACCTGGTCAATGACCACTGGTCCCCGGATGCGGAATACACCTGCGTCAACCTGGACATGGTGGACTGGCCGCTGGAGCCGACGGAGATCTCCGACAAGGACAAGGGGCACCCCGCGCTTGCCGACGTCTCCCCCATGCCCCCTCGCCGCATCCTGGTCACCGGCGCCAACGGGCAGCTGGGCCGCGCCCTACAGAAATTCCTGCCTTCTGCTAGCTTGGGCGCGGTGGAGTTCTGTGGGCACGAGGATTTCGATATCACCAACCCTCCTGCCCGCCCGTGGAAGCAGTACTCCGCCATCATCAACTGCGCGGCATACAACGATGTCAACGGTGCGGAGGACGATCGCGCCGCGGCCTGGGCGGTCAACGCTTCCGCCCCGGCGAAGCTCGCGCGTATTGCGGCGGAGAATAACCTGACCTTGGTGCACGTGTCCAGCGACTACATCTTCGACGGTTCTAACGAGGTCCACTCCGAGCAGGAGATGCCTTCCCCGCTGTCGGCCTACGGGGCGTCGAAAGCCGCGGGCGATACCGCCGCGCAGACCGCCCCGCACCACTATGTCATCCGCACCTCGTGGGTCTTTGGCGATGGCACCAACTTCATGTCCACGATGCGCTCGCTGGCGAATAAGGGGGTCAAGCCCTCCGTCATCCATGATCAGCGCGGGCGCCCCACCTTTGCCGAGGACCTGGCCAAGGGCATCATCCACCTGCTCAAGACCGAAGCCGAGTACGGCGTGTACAACATCTCCAACTCCGGTGATGCGGTGGGACGCGATGAAATTGCCATGGCCGTCTTCACCGGCGTGGGCCAGGACCCTGCGGATGTCACGCCGGTGAGCACCGAGCAGTACCGCGAGATCGCCGGGCCCGAGGCTCCCCGCCCGAAGGAGTCCACCTTCGATCTGTCCAAGATTGAAGCCACCGGCTTTAAACCTATGAATTGGCGGGCCGCTTTGGCACTCTACCTGGGGCTTTACCCAGCATAACACTCAACATAACACTTAACTTCCCACGTGTTATGTTATGTGTTATGCTGAGCGGCATGTAGAGAGAAAGGCCTGCTCATGACCCCTTCTGAGCTTAATGAGTTAATTGCACAGCTGCGAGTTATCGGCAGCGATAAGCAATCCGTAGAGGTCAAATCATCCGTCAGCAAGGAAGTGCTCTCCACACTCAGCGCGTTTGCAAATGGGGACGGCGGGACGCTCATCATCGGCCTTTCAGAGCAGGACGGCTTCACCCCGATTAAGAAATTCTCTGCCTCTACCGCCCAAGACCAATTGGAAACTCGCTGCCAACAGATCATCCCCCCAGTCCGCCCACGGATCGACATCATCGAGTTTGAAAGCTGCAACATACTCATCGCTGAGATCGATGAACTCCCCGCACGCGATAAGCCCTGCTATGTGGCCGAAAGGGGACTGTACAAAGGCAGCTATATTCGCACCGGCGATGGTGATACGCGCCTGTCCCAGTACGAGGTAAATCGACTCGTCGAAGAGCACACACAACCAACCTGGGATGAGGACGCCATCCCGGATGCCACACTGGAAGACATTGAGGGTGCCACTCTTGACGCCTTCTTCCAAGTGCAGAAGGAGCGCCGCCCCAAGACCTTTGCGAATGGACAGGACACAGCCCTCAAGCGCCTGCGAGTCCTCAAGGACGGCCACCCTACGCTGGCCTCACTCCTTGTCATGGGAGACTACCCACAGGAATTCTTCCCTCGATTAACGGTCACCTTCGCCCTGTTCCCCGGAACGTCGAAAGGTGATGTCACCACGGGCGTTCGCCTTCTCGACAGCGCTACCCTTCACGGCACGATTCCAGAGCTCGTGAGCGAAGGCATCGACATCGTAAAGAAGAACATGCGCACCGCCGGCTTTATCGGCGATAAATCCCGGACCGCACTTCCGGATTATCCGCTGGTCGCTGTTCGTGAAGCACTAGTCAATGCGCTCATGCACCGTGACTACTCCCCGACCGCTCGCGGCAGTCAGGTGCAAATCAACATGTTCGTTGATCGCTTGGAAATCACCAATCCGGGAGGCCTATATGGCGGGGTTACTCTCCGAAATCTTGGAGAAGCCGGCGTCAGCTCTACCCGCAATCAACGCCTAGCCACGTTCCTAGAGGACATTCCCTTGCCAGAAGGCGGCGTCGCCGCAGAGAACCGCGGCACGGGCATCGCCACCATTCATCAGGCCTTAGCTGATGCACTCATGCCCAAACCGGAAATTATCAACCGGCTCGACAGCTTTACCATCATCTTCCACCGCCGCAGGGTAGCCACCCAGGAACGCTATGGCACCGCACGTGACCATGTGGAACACCTGCTCCACGGCAGCCCGTCCGTATCGACAACCGAATTAGTTGAGGCTACAAAGCTCAGCCGGACAGCGGTCCAGAAAGCACTGAATGAGCTCATCCGCGATAACATCGCCGAAAAGACTGAACCCGGACGCAGCCCTAAGCAGCGCTACAGGCTGCGCAAATAGAGCATAACACTCAACATAACACTTAACTTCCCACATGTTATGTTATGTGGGAAGTTAAGTGTTATGCTCGCCAGCCCGCGCCGCCGCACCCCAGCGCGAGACCCCTCCGATAAGCTTAAAGCCTATGAAGGGCATCATTCTCGCAGGCGGTTCTGGGACCCGCCTCTACCCCATCACCAAGGGCATCTCGAAGCAGCTCATGCCCATCTATGACAAGCCGATGGTCTACTATCCCCTGACCACCCTGATCCAGGCCGGCATACGCGAGATCCTCATCATCACCACCCCAGAAGACCAGGCCGCCTTCCAACGCCTGCTTGGCGATGGCTCCCAGCTCGGCCTCATGCTGCACTATGCGGTGCAGCCGCGCCCCGAAGGCTTGGCCCAGGCCTTCCTCATCGCCGAAGACTTCATCGCCGAGGATGACGTGGCCCTTGTCCTGGGTGACAACATCTTTGACGGCCACGGCTTCTCCACCGCGCTGAACGAATGCCACCGCCCAGACGGCGGCATCATCTTTGCCTACGAGGTCTCCGATCCGCAGCGCTATGGCGTTGTGGACTTTGACTCCGCAGGCCAGGCTCTATCCATCGAGGAAAAGCCCGCCGCGCCCAAGTCCAACCACGCTGTGGTCGGCTTGTACTTCTATGACAATTCCGTGGTGGAGATTGCCAAGTCCATCACGCCCAGCGCGCGCGGGGAACTAGAGATCACCGCTGTCAACGAGGAGTACCTGCGCCGCGGGCGGCTACGCGTCAAGCGCATGCAGCGCGGTGATGTCTGGCTGGATACCGGCACGGTGGACTCCATGAGTGAGGCTTCGGCCTACGTCGAGGTGATGCAGAAGCGTACCGGCACCGTCATTGGTTCGCCGGAGGTCGCAGCCTTTGCGGAAGGCTTCATCGATGCCGCGGCACTCACGGAGCTGGCAGAGCCCCTCCTGAAGTCCGGCTATGGCCGTTATCTTCTCGCCGCTGCCCAAGAGGGCTGAGACCGAGGTACATATCGATCAAATAAGGTCCGAAAACCAACGGAATCTGAGGCCTTATTTGATCGATCCGTACGTGCTTAAGCCTCCCCGCCTAGTTTCAGGACGTCCTTAAGCATCCCCGCCCTGTATCAGGAGCCGCCTCACCCAAACGGGTCTAAACGCGTTAAGGTAATCGCATGCCTAGTTCATCCTCTCGCCCCACCAGTGATTCGAAGAAATCAGCGCTATCCACCATCAGCCCCGTGGCATGGGGATTGTTGGTGATCGTTGTTATCTTGGCCGTCATCATTGGCTTCCTGCTTGCAGAGCGCACCTCTTCCGGCGATGAAAGCACTCCCGCAGCGCAGGAGACCGCAACGAGCACGGCGACAGCCGAAGACCTGGCGAAAGATGCCGCCAAGGCCACGCCCGGCACGAAGTTCTCCGATGGGAAGGGTGACCCGATGATGTTCGGGCCCGGCGGTGACACCATGTCTAGGGATATCACGGTGGTACACCGCAAAAAGGAGAACGATCCTTTCGCCGTGGGTGCGGTGGATGCGCCCGTGGTGATTTCGGAGTTCTCCGATTTCGAGTGCCCGTTCTGCTCCCGCCACGCCAATGTCACCGAGCCGGATATCCTTAAGAAGTACGTGGAAAAGGGCCTGGTACGCATCGAGTGGAATGACTACCCCGTAAACGGCCCCGCCGCCATCGAGGCCGCCAAGGCTGGGCGCGCGGCCGCGGCGCAGGGTAAGTTCCAGGAGTTCAAGCACGAGCTCTATGCCGCCAGCAAGGACATCAGTGGCCACCCGGAATTCGGCATCGAGGACTTCATGAAGTTTGCCAAGAAGGCGGGCGTTGCGGACCTGGATAAGTTCCGCCAGCAGGCCACGGATGATACCTACACTGAGGTCGTTGAAACGGCCACCCGCTATGCCTCCCAGATCGGCATTACGGGCACCCCGGCCTTCGTGGTGGGAGATCAGTTCGTTGGTGGCGCGCAGCCGCCCGAGGCTTTTGAGAAGATCATCCAAGAGCAGCTGGGAAAGGCGGCCAATGCCTAAACCACCGCTGATCGTGTGGGTCTTCATCGCGCTGGTTATCTTGACCGCCTTATTGGGCGGTTATGCAGTGGGGGTAAGCCTGTGAGCATCGGAATCTTTGGCGCCGTCATAGCCGGCGTGCTGACCTTGATCAGCCCCTGTTCAGCGCTGTTGGTACCGGCCTTCTTTGCCTATGCCTTCGATTCGCAGCGCCAGCTGCTGTTCAAGACTTTGGTCTTCTTTTTGGGCCTGTGCACCACACTCGTACCCATCGGCATGGGCTTGGCCGCCGTGCTGGCGCAATATCGTAGCCAGGTCATTACGGTGGCGGGCTGGATCATCATCGCTCTGGGAATCTTTACCGCCCTGGGCGGTGGTTTCCGCATTCCCGGCATGGATGCCCTGTCCGGCAAAGCACGGGGCAAGGTGTTTCTGCTCGGCGCGGTTTATGGCTTCGCCGGCTTTTGCGCGGGCCCGCTTTTGGGCGCTGTCCTCACCACGGCCGCTGCATCGGGAAGCGCGGTCTACGGCGGGCTCATCATGGTGGCCTATGCCGCGGGCATGGCCGCGCCGCTCTTTGCGCTGGCCGCGCTGTGGGAGCGCCTCGATGTGGGTTCGTGGTCGTGGCTTCGCGGACGCGAAGTCACTCTGGGCCCCGTACACACGAATACCCTCTCCCTCGTGTCGGGCGCATTCTTTGTGCTCATCGGCGTGCTGTTTATCTTGAGCTACGGCAGTGCAACACTACCCGCAGTCTTAAGCACGGATGCACAGTTCGCGGTGCAGGAAAAAGCCCGCGTCTTCAGCGCGGGCGTGGCGGATGCGTGGGTCTGGTTCGGGCTTTCACTCGCCGCCACGGTGGTGGCAGGAGTAAAGGCCGCCCGCACGCCGGCCTAGAGCTAAGCTCTACGCCAAGGTTTAAGAGTTAGTAACCGCGCGCGACGTACTCATCGATGCGCGCCGCCTCAGCACCAATAGTGGTCTCATCGCCGTGGCCCGGCAGGACGCGGGTCTCCGGCGGGAGGTTCAGCACGCGATTGCGCAGGGACTCGATGATGACATCGAAGTCGGAGTACTTGCGGCCGGTGGCGCCGGGCCCGCCGTTGAAGAGAGTATCGCCCGACAGAAGCGTGGCCTCGTCCGCAATGTAGAGCACCACGCATCCCGGCGAGTGGCCCGGCGTGTGGAAGACCACGAAGTCGCTATCGCCCACGGTAAAGAGCTGGTTATCCTCCAGCGGAACGAAGGTCGCGTCCTCGTGCGTTTCCTCCCACAGGGGGCGGTCATCCGGGTGCAAGTAGATGGACACATCGAAGTGCTCAGCCACCTGGGGAGCGAACTCGCAGTGGTCGTTGTGCGCGTGGGTGAGAATAACTCCCTTGACCGTGCGCTGGCCCACCTCTTCGATGACGCGCTCCGCGTCGTGGGAAGGATCGATGATGTAGCACTCGGCGTCGCTAGTCGCGCTACCTGCGGCCAGGATGTAGACGTTATTGTCCACGTCCCACTCGCCGCCGTCGAGGCGGAACTTTCCTGAAGTTACAAACTGTTCAATGATCATTTACAGCTCCACTACGGATCGAAGTACCTTGCCGGCCTTCATGGTAGCGAAGGCCTCTTCCACGTCGTCGAGACCAATGCGCTCGGTCACGAAATCCTTGAGCGGGAAGCGGCCCTGCAAGGAGAGGTCGACGTACATGGGGAAGTCACGCTCCGGCAGGCAGTCGCCATACCAGGAGGACTTGAGTGAACCGCCGCGGCCGAAGAAGTCGATGGCCGGGACGTCGAAGCGGCTGGTGAGGTTCGGCACGCCCACCATGACCATGCGGCCGGCCAGGTCGCGGGAGTAAAAGGCCTGGCGGGTGGTAACGGGAATGCCCACAGCGTCAATGGCCACGTCGGTGCCGAAGCCCTCGGTGAGCTCGCGGACGGCCTCAATGACCTCTTCTTCAGACTTGTCCTTCGCCGCAACGGTGTGGGTAGCGCCGAATTTCTTAGCCAGCTCCAGCTTGTCCGGGTCCAGGTCCACGGCGATGACCTTGGAAGCACCAGCCAACGCCGCACCGGCGATGGCCGCCATGCCCACGCCACCGCAGCCGAAGACCGCGACGGACTCGCCGCGCTTGACGTCCGCGGTATTCACCGCAGCGCCCAAACCGGCCATCACGCCACAGCCCAGCAGGCCCGCGGCGGCCGGATCCGCCTCCGGGTTGACCTTGGTGCACTGGCCTTCGTGGACCAGGGTCTTCTCGGCGAAGGAGCCGATGCCGAGCGCCGGAGTGAGCTCAGTGCCGGCATCCTTATCCCCGTCCGCGAGCGTCATCTTCGCGGAGGCGTTGTGGGTGTTGAAGCAGTACTTCGGCTCACCCTTCTTGCAGGCGCGGCACTCGCCGCACACCGCGCGCCAGTTCAGGACCACGAAATCCCCGACCTCAACGTGGGTAACGGCATCGCCCACGCGCTCAACGATGCCCGCCGCCTCGTGCCCGAGCAGGAAGGGGAAGGCATCCTCGATATCGCCATCGCGGTAAGCCAGGTCGGTGTGGCAGACACCGCAGGCCTGGATCTTGACCACGACATCGTGCTCGCCCGGGGCGGGCACGACGATGTTGACGGTCTCGACGGGCTCGCCCTTCGCGCGCGCAATCACGCCGCGGACAACCTCCGGACCTTGCTGGGAGTTATTTTCATTTACGTTTTCATTAACAGCCATGTCCGCGAGGGTACGCGAAAGGCCCGGGCGGCGTCGCCCGGGCCCAACAAGATTCAAATCCCTCTAGAAGCTAGCGAGGTGGTTGGCCACAAACTCGTGACCGCGAGCATTAATGTGCAGCGGCAGGTTGCCCGGCCCCGCGGAGAAGTCCACCAGACCCGCCCACAGGCGCTTGTCGGCATCGGCACACATACCGCGATCCCAGGTCATCGGCTTCATGTCCACAAACTCAACTCCGGTGGCACGCGCTAAATCCACCTGCATCCACTGCGCGACGTTTTCATAACGCTGCACCATCGGCAGGGCCGTGGCGTCGGCCGGCTTCGGGCCAAAGTGGAGGAGGCAGTAGCGGTCGCCCGAGCCGATGGTCGGGTAACCCACAATCTGGATGCGAGCGTTGGGGGCCGCCGCGCGGATCTTGTGGATCAGCGGCGCGTTGGCACCGACCCAGCGGGCGCGCAGGTCACCGTCGGAAAGCCCGGCGTTGTTGTACGTGTCATTGAAACCGCTGGAGAAGAGCACGCGCTGCGTATCCCCGCTGAGCGCGCCGCGGCGAATAGCATCGTCGATCTGCGCGTTCACCTGCGGGCCCTGAGACATGGACACAGCACCGGAGCAGGAGAAATCCGCCACCGGCATACCCAGCTTGGCGGCGGTGCGCTTGGCGTAGTTATTGCCAGACGGGCAGTTCAGGCTCGGGTTGCGCTGAGAAGAGCCCACCCGCGAGGCAAGGTAGGTATCAAGTTGCGGATCCGCCAGCACGGAATCACCAAAGGCGACGAGGTTTCGCTCGCCGGCAACTGCCTGCGGAGCTTGGGACAGGCCTACCGCCACGAGGAGGGAGGCGCAGAGAGCAGCGATGCGCTGAGTAGACTTCACGTGACTAATGTCCTTCCGAAAGAGTATGTTCTAGACCGAAACCATAATAGACTACGTTGACGGTCTAAGCTTATGTAACAATAGCAACACCTTTAACAGTTTGTAGTTTTAATTGTGGCGAGTCCGCCGTCTCCGTAACCTCTTCTCCCCTCCCCTCGATGAGAACCTTATGAAGCTTTCTGATGTAACCTTCCACGCCGCCGCCCTCGCGCGCTTTATCCCTTCGCTCTTCCGCGCCGGCCTCATTAGCCCCGCCGGCGGGCCACGGGCGGTGGCCCTGACTGCGCCGGTCCTCGCGCGTTACCGCTTCACCACCGCCCGCGAAGTAGAGCAGGCATACATGACCTGCCCGGAACGCCTGGCGCTTATCGACGACGACGGGGCCCTCACCTACCGCCAGCTGCGCGAAGAATCCCAAACCTTCGCGCGCTGGCTGCTGTCTTTGGGGCTGGAGGAGATTCGCCTCGGCGTGATGGCCCGCAATGGCCGCGGCATCATCACCCCGCTGGCTGCCAAGGGCTATGCGGGGGCACACATCTTTTTGCTCAACGTCGGTTCCTCCCCCGAGCAGCTTGCCGGGTGCATTGAGGAAAACCGCATCAACGTGCTCGTTATCGATGATGAATTCATCGACCGCCTCGACAGCTCTAGCACCATTGCTGGCCTGCACGTGGTGATTGGCCACGAGTCCGGTAAAGAGATCCCTACCGAGCTGGCGCAAGCGGCAACGCTGCGCAAGATCGTGGAGAATCCGCGGGACGTCGAGAAGCACAAGCTTCCCACTTGGCCCAAGCACGGGCATATCGTGCTGATGTCCTCCGGCACCACGGGCATCCCCAAGGGAATCATGCGCCCGGAACCGACGCTGCCGGTGGTGGTTGCGTCCATCGTGGATGCGGTGCCGTGGCGCGGGGACCAGAAGGTGCAGATGACCGCCTCCATCTTCCACACGTGGGGCTGGGCCTGCCTCAACATCGCGTTGGGCCTGCGCAATACCATCGTCACCCGCCGCGTCTTTGACCCGGCGGCCGCACTGGATGATATCCAGCGCTACCAGCTCGATGGTCTGCTTTCCTCCCCCGTCTTCTTCCGCCAGATGGTTGAGGTTGACCCGGATTCGGCCTTCGATACCTCGAGCCTGAAGTTCATTGCCTCCGCCGGGCATGCGCTCACCCCGGAGATCGTCAAGGAAACCCACGAGCGCTTCGGCCCGATTCTCTGCAATGTCTATGGCTCCACGGAGCTGGCGCTGGCATCGACGGCCAGCATGGAAGAGGTGGCCAAGGATCCCACCATCGGCGGCAAGATTGCCTCCGGCACAAAGCTGCGCATCCTCGATGAGGAAGGCAACGAGGTTCCCCGCGGTGAGGTCGGTGAGATTTACCTGACCAACTCCACCGCGCTCATTGGCTATACCAACCCCAAGATCCCGCTCAACAAGGTCGATGGCCTCATCTCCATCGGGGACTTGGGTTATATCGACCCCGAGGGCTACCTGCATGTGGTGGGCCGCGCGGATGACATGATCATTGTCGGCGGCGAGAACGTGCACCCGCAGTCGGTGACGGAGGTGCTCGAGGCCATGCCGGGCATCGCGGAGGTGCATGCCGGCGGCGTGGAGGATGAAACCACCTTCCAGCGCATCGCCGTGTGGGCGGTGACTACGCGGGACGCCCTCGGCAACGCCGTGACTGCCGACGCCATCCGCGCCTGGGTCCGCGAGAACCTCGCCGACCACTCCGTGCCGCGCGATGTCCACTTCCTGGACAAGCTGCCGCGCAATGCCACGGGCAAGGTGGTGCCGCGCCTGCTGCACGGCACCGACTAGCCCGCGCCTTCGCTCCAGATTTCCCGGCTGAAATAGGGCCTCCGAGCCCAAACTGCCCGAGTTGCCAAAACTAAGCTTGTTTCATGTGGCGGTTTCAAGTGGTGGATGCATCACTTGAATAGTTCATTTACAAAAAAGGGGCCGAGCTGCAGCAGCTGCGCTTGTTGTCCTAGGGGCCGTTTCAGTTGCAGTACCGTCTGCTTCGGCAGCCACTGTCACAGCCCAATGCCAGGTCATCAAAAATGGATTAGGGGGAGATATAGTCGGTCACGTATATGGCAATGCGCCAACTTTGAATGACGCCAAGAAAGATGCTAATAAATACGTTCCCAGCGGGCATTACAAGCGCCATTGCAGAGGGGTCGGCCAACATCCTTCTGGTTACTTTCCAGGAGGGGAGGAGGAATTAGAGGGGTCAGCTTTTAATCACATCATCGGCGACGACAAGGAAACTTATCGAGAAAGATTCTATATCAACGATTTCTCGCAATTTCCCTAGCCAACCCTTTCCTTATTTATTACCCGGCGCTCCGCGTAAGCGGAGCGCCTCACTCTATTTACCTGTAGAAACCGGCGAAGAAATAAGCTCCCTTACTCCAACACTACTGGGAAAAACATCAGCCTTTGCATATTCCTCATCCATTAGAAAAAATGACGCTAAAGGGGCCTCAGCCTTTGTAAAAAGCTCTTGTTCAGCAGAAACGATTGCCTCGCAAAGGTATAACCGTAAACTCTCAAAATCCTCGTTGGGCCTTTCAACCCTGAACTGAGTAATGAGATCTTTTTTCATCTCTTCGGAATCCACTTCAACTGGTTCGGAGCAAATAAAAAGTACGTCGACTCCAGGCAGGCGCGCTGCTTTACCCACTACTTGCGAATACGTTTTATATGCCGATTCCAGAACACACTGATCGGCCACGAAAAAAGTATCTAAAGCAAAAAATATACGCATTGTAATGCTTTCCAAAAAGATAAAGCTTGTCAACTCGCCTGCGGCGTGGAGCGAAGGTTTTGGCAACTAGGGCAGTTTTGGTGTCTGGGCTTTAGTCCCGCCGGCCCCTGAGGTGGGCCGGGGGCAGATTAGCTGCTGCGCTTGACGGTTGCAGCAACCTCGCCTGGCTGGGTATGGCCCTCGCGAGCGATGTCGACTCCGGCGACCTGCTTGGCCGTCGGGCACACCACCGGGGTGATGAGGTTGACGCCGCGCTCGCGCAGCTTCTGCGCCTCCACCGCGATGATCGGTGTGCCGGCGGTGACTGTATCGCCCTTCTTGGCCAGGGCCGTGAAACCTTCGCCCTTGAGCTCCACGGTGTCGATGCCGATGTGAATGAGCAGGTCCAGCCCATCCGCGGTCTTCATGCCGAAGGCGTGGCGGGTCTTGAAGACCATGGTGATGGTGCCGTCGACCGGGGCGCAGACGTCGAAGGCATCGACGGCATCAGGCATCACCGCGAAGCCTTCGCCCACCATACCCTGCGCAAAGGACGCATCCGGGACCTGGGAGAGCGCGACGACGTCACCGGCGAACGGGGCACGCACATCCACGTCAACGGCATCACCGTCAGCGGTATTACCGCTGACGCTCTGAGCGGAAGCGGCGCTGGCTCCAGCACCTGCAGCGCTCGCAGCACCCGCCGTGGCGAGGACCGGAGAACCGTGGCGCAGCTGGTGGCTGACCTCGTCATACATGAATTGCACGGCCGGACCCACGATGACCTGAACGCTCTTCTCCGAGGGGTGGATGACGCCGGAGACGGCGGCGCGTTTGATCACGGAGTCATCGACAAGCGCGCGCTCCTTTACGCCCACACGCAGGCGCGTGGTGCAGTAGTCTAGTGAGTCAATGTTGTCCTTGCCGCCGAGGCCCTCGATGATGCGCGCGGCATCACGAGCAGTCTTGTCATCGCCGGTAGCGGAATCCTCCATGGGGTCTGCTACCGCATCATCCTCACCGCGGCCCGGGGTCTTGAGGTTGAGCCAGCCGATGAGGAAGTAGAAGATGACGAAGTAAAGGAAGAAGAAGCCCACGCCCATGACCAGCAGCATGTACCACTTATTAGCCAGCGGGTTCTGCGAGGAGAGCAACATGTCCACGAAACCGGCGGAGAAACCGAAGCCGGCGGTCCACTCCATAGTGGAAGCGATGAAGACGGACAGGCCCATCAGCAGCGCGTGCACCACGTAGAGCAGCGGGGCGACGAACATGAAGGAGAACTCTAGCGGCTCAGTCACGCCGGTGAAGAAGGAGGCCAGCGCACCGGCAGCCATGAGGGAGCCGACGACCTTGCGCTTGCTCTTATCCGCACGCAGGTACATGGCAAGTGCCGCGCCCGGCAGGCCGAACATCATGACCGGGAAGAAGCCGGCCTGGTAGCGGCCGACGACGCCCTCGACCGTGCACTGACCGTTGGCCCAAATGCCCGGGCAATCAGCGGCGGAGGTGGCGGCCGCGGCTGCCTCGATGGTCTTCTGGCCGGCCTGGAAGTTACCGATGTCATTGATACCGATGACATCGAACCAGAAGACGGAGTTCAGCGCGTGGTGCAGGCCGGTCGGGATGAGCAGACGGTTGGCCACACCGTAGATGCCGGCGCCCGCCGCGCCCAGGCCCTGGATGGAGGTACCGAAGTTAAAGAGCGCGTTGTAGATGAACGGCCACACGAAGTAGAGGATGCCGGAAATCACTATGGCGATGACGGCGGTAAGAATCGGTACGAGGCGCCGGCCTGAGAAGAAGGCCAGGAAGTCCGGCAGCTTGGTGCCGTGGAAGCGGTTATATACCCAGGCCGCCATGACGCCGGCGAGGATGCCGAAGAGGACGTTGCCGCCCCCCACGGCGTTCCAGCCTTCCGAGGCCCATTCCAGGGCTTCATCGCCGGTCAGCGCGGTGGGGTCTTCGATGCCACGGTAGCCGGCCACGGCCTCGGGGCCGAGCAGTTTCATAAACGTGGCGAAGGCCAGGAAGCCAGAGAGTGCTGCGGCACCGTTGGAATCCTTGGCCAGGCCGAAGGCAATGGCGATGGCGAAGATCCAGCCCAGGTTGGCCAGGACCGCGTCGCCGGAGCTGATCAGCAGCTGGGCGGCGAGGTTATCCGGGCCAGCCGCGCTGGAGATCCAGTAGCCAACGCCACTGAGGATCGCCGCGACGGGCAGCACCGCCACAGCGCCCATGAGGGCTTTTCCGAGCCGCTGCAGCGGCCCCATGACATCGATTTTCATGCGAGGAGTCCTTTCACACTAGTAAGGAATTAGATGGAGTTTTTAGAAAAAAAGTGGGCGGTGCGGACGGTGCTTGTCCGCGAAAACGTAGTACTCGCGGTCCTCCAGCTGGGAGGCGGCGGCTTCATCGAGGATCACCGTGGCGCGCTGGTGCCACTGCAGGATCGACGCGGGGCAGTGCGCGGAGAGCGGGCCTTCCACCATGGCGTGGACCGCGCTGGCCTTGTTGCTGCCAGTGGCCAACAAGAGCAGGTGGCGTGCCTCACTGATGGTGCCCAATCCTTGGGTCAGCACGTGGCGTGGGACCTCGTCTTCGTTGTCGAAGAAGCGGGCATTGTCCTGCACGGTTTGCGGGTGCAGCGTCTTGATGCGGGTGCGCGATTGCAGGGAACTCGACGGCTCGTTGAAGCCGACGTGCCCGTTGGCCCCGATGCCCAGCAGCTGGATGTCCACGCCGCCGGCATCACGGATGGCCTTGTCATAGTTGGCCGCGGCGGTGGCAGGGTCATCGGAGTCACCAGCGGGGCTTTTTACCAGGTCATCATCGAAATCCACGTGGCTGGTGAATTCGCGGCGGATGGTGGAATAGTAGGACTGCTCGTGGGTACGCTCCAGCCCGATGTATTCATCGAGCAGGAATGCGCGGCTGCGGGCAAAGCTCACCTCGCCGCGCTCATGGCGCGTAATGAGCTCCTTGTACATCGCTACCGGGGTCGATCCCGTGGCCAGGCCCAAGGTGGCGCCGGCGTTAGCGTAGTGCGCGAAGATGTCAGCGGCCTCCACGGCCACTTCGGCCGGCGTGGAGCGGATGAGGATTTCCATGAGATGCCTTCCTGTGTGTTTAAGAGAGTGGGATGTCCGCGCCGTCGACGATGACGCGCACCGGTTGGTAGTGAGAGTTAAGGCCAACCAGGTTGGCGCGCGCGCCAACCGCGATTCGGCCTAGATTCGTCTCCCCCAACACGTCGGCTGCCGTGGTGGAGGTAAAGCGCACCGCCTCGCCCAGACCGTGGCGCTCGGCGAAGCTGGCGAATTGCTGGGACAAGGTAGAGGTGCCGCCTGCAATAGCACCGCTGGGCACGCGCGCGACTCCCCCGCTCACGGTGACAGGCAGCGAACCCAGCTCATAGTCACCATCGGCCATGCCGGCCGCCGCCATGGCATCAGTGATGGCGAAGGCGCGGTGACTGTGAGCCATGTCCACGGCGCCGTCGACAAGATGCACACCATCTGCAATGAGCTCGACGGACACATCCCCCGCCTTCGCTGCGGTGAGCAAGGCCGCTACCGGGCCCGGCGCGCGGTGGTGAATAGAAGGCATGCCATTAAAGAGGTGCGTTCCAGTCACGGTCAGGCCGAGCTCCTTAGCCTTGGCGATAACGCTCAGCGTGGTGTCATAATCGGCCTCGGTGTGGCCCAGGCTGGCGATGATGCCATGCTCCGCGCAGACTTCGAGCAGCTTGTCGACGTTCTCCGTTTCCGGCGCGAAGGTAATCGAACGCAGGTGGCCGCGGGCCGCGGCGATGACTGCACGGAAGAAGTCTGGGTCACCGGGCACGATGCGCGAGGGGTCCTGTGCGCCGCACTTGGCCGCCGCGATGAAGGGGCCCTCCATGTGGATTCCGGCGATTTCACCCTCCTCAGCCAGCTGGGCTAAAAGCTCCGCCCGGGTGCAGAGTTCTTCTTGCGTGCCGGAGACCAAGCTGGCCAGCAGCGTCGTTGTGCCGTGCGCGCGGTGGAAGCGGGCGGCGGCTAGGCACTGCTCGTAGTCGCCGTTGGGGAATCCCCCGCCGTTGCCGCCGTGGTTGTGCAGGTCCACGAAGCCGGGCACCCACAGCAACGCATCCGGGTCCCCAGCGCGCCAGGCAGCCTCGGCTTGGGGGACGTCGCCAAGCTTTATGCCCTCAATACTCTCCCCGAACGTGACGGCCCCAGCGCGCAGCTCGAAGTTTTCATCAATGTAGAGGCCCTCGACGTGGCCTTTCTCCTTTGTCTGCATGGTTCATTCGGTCCCGCTTGTACGGGCTGACGTGGCGCAGCCCGGTTGACAATTCACTTGAAATTTATCAGGGCTACCAATTTTTGTGAACCACACTTCCTCCGAAGGGGGTGTGTGAGCGCAGATGACTTTTAGCGCGTTAGGTGCACCGCGCGGAATGTCGAAAGGCCCGGCGAGCTACCAGCCGCGGGTGGCCATTCGGTCCCAAAGCGCGTTGCTCGCTAGCTCACCGGCGCCCGCTGGTGAGGTGCCAACGAACACGTCTCGCGCATCAGGATCATCAGCAAGAATGTAGCGGAACCACGCGGTGGCATAGCCGTCCCCGAACTCTAAAACGTCCTTGTGGTCCGCGCCTAGACGGCGGGCAATGATTGCCGGACCACCAGCTGATTCAAAGCTCTCCTGCAAGTCTGACCACGGGCTGACAAGCCAGCGGTCCGAACGGCCATCGCTCGTCATCAGGAATAGCGGTTCCTCTACGTCGGCGGTGTTGTAGTCCCAGCCATTGGACTGTGCCACTTTGTGGGAGGCCGGGCTCGCCGCATACACAGCTGCTACCTCCGTGTGGGACGCTGCGTTGATAGCGCCCGCACCGCCCTGTGAGTGTCCGAAAATACTGACCCGTGATCTGTCCACGCGAGAATCCAGGTCCGGCAATCGCTCAATCAAGTGCACGACATTCTCCCCCGTTCCACTGTGGGGAGTCTCGTCGCCGACGACCACGAAGCCCCAACTGGCCAAGTGCTCCGCCACGGGCAGGTAGCTGCTCAGCGGCGTGTTCGTGCCATTAGCCATGACAACCGCCGGAAATGGTCCCGTGCCTGTCGGCGCCGCAACGGTCACGTCGCCATCACGCCGCACGTCGACCTCGTGCGGCCCCTCGCCCGCAAACGACGCTTCCAGCGGGCCACCTGTCTCAGCGCTGTATCCGGCGGCCACGCCATCATCACCGGTCACGCTGTCTGCGTCCACCCACTGCATGAATCCCACAAACCCGACAAACGCCACCACAATCACGGCCACCACGGCAATCATGCCCACCACAAGCTTCTTCATGCCCTACATTGTGTTTCCCACAAGATCAAAAGACACTAGCGCTAGCACTACTTTTTCCTGTACACAGTGCATGACCTGGCACCACCTATAAAAAGACGATACGGCGAATCACAGTGCGGGCGCTCCCCGTCCCACAGCGGTAGAGTTGACACCTTTTAGCTCACCTGACCCACAACTCACACGGAGCTATCCTCATGGCCCACTTTTCTGCACGCCAGCTCAAGCGCTTCATGGGCTTCTGGCCGCCCTTCTTAGGCGCTGGCATCAAGATCCAAGAATTTGCTGATGACGGCACTCGCGTCGTTGTCAGCCACAGGCCAAACATGCTGACCAAGAACGCCATGGGTGTTGCCTTCGGTGGCACGCTCTCCGCCATGACGGACCCGTTCTTCATGCTTGCGTCCATGCATCGACTGGGCAAGGAGTACCGCATCTGGGATGCCGCTGGTGAGATTAAGTACCTGAAACCCAGCCGCGGCACGGTCACCGCCGATATGTGTATCCCCGAGGAGACTTACGCGCTCATCGAAGAAAAGACGGCCAACGGTGAGAAGTATTTGCATTGGTTCGACGTGGACATCATCGATGAGGAAGGCGATGTCGTCGCTCATGTGCGCCGCCAGGTGTACTACCGGCGCAAGCAGAAGTAAGCGCTGAGTGAGCAAGTCCCACCCGGTTTTAGACACAGTGGATCAAATTTGGATCATATGTAGCCAAAATGTAGCCACAGAGGCCAATATTACGATGAATGAAACAATCCCCCGCAACCGTTTGTACTGGTCACGGGGGATTTTATATGGAGCCGCCTGCGAGAATCGAACTCGCGACCTTCTCATTACGAGTGAGATGCTCTACCGACTGAGCTAAGGCGGCACGGTGCAGTGTGTATATGCACCGCGTGAGAGTTTAGCCTAGGCCGGGGCTGAGAAAGAAATCGGGCTTCTTGATGTGGGGCACGCACAGCACTTGCTGCAGGTTAACGCGCACCGCAGGCCAGGCGCAGGCGGCCCACCATGCCGTCGAAAGCCACCTGCGGGGTGACGTTCTGCGGCAGCTGCTCGCGGCAGGTGCGGATGGCGGACTGAGCAGCCAGCAAGCCATCTTCGCTGACACGCTGGGCAAGTTCGCCCGCTAGGCCCGCGAAATCCGGGTGGGTCATCTCCACCTCAGCGCCGACTTTGAGCATGAGCGCATCGCGGTAAATACCGGCGAGATCCACGAGGGCGATGTCGAGGCCGTCGGAGATGCGTCGTTTAGCGCGCTTCTTGTGGAGCTCTTCCATATCCTTCAGCGCACTGCGGGCGTCGCGCTGCGCCTTCGTCGCGCCCTTGCCCTTAGCGCCGACGCCGAAGGATTGTTCAATCTTGGAGCGCTCCGCCTCCTCCGCCGCCGCGTGGGAGTCCTTGGCTTCCTTCTCAATGAATTTCAGCAGCGCAGTAACGGATTGAAAGGCCTGGGAGCCGTGGAAGACATCCTCGGCCAGGTTGATGGCCATGGCGCGGCGCTTCTGCGCGGCGGGTTCGTTGACCAGGTGTCGCGCACGCCCCACGTGGCGCAGGGTGGTCACGGCGGCCAGACGCGCGTCATCCTCGCTGGCACCTTCGGCGACGAGCTGCTTGACGACGCCCTCCACACTCGGCGCCGGGATATAAAGGTGGCGGCAGCGGGAGCGCAGCGTGACCGAGAAGTCCTCCGGGTCCTCTGAGGGTGCCACCATGATGATGACGGTGCGCTCCGGGGGCTCCTCCACGGTTTTGAGCAGCGCGTTGGCGGCCTCATTGCGCAGGCGGTCAGCTTTGTTGAAGATGACCACGCGCCAGGGTGCGACGCTCGGCAGGCTGGCGGCGCGCCCGATGACGTCGCGGGCCTCGCCCACGGTGATGAACTGCTCCTGAGGATCCACGTAAACCAAGTCGGTGTGCTCTTGATTGTCCAGGACGCTCTGGCAGGAGGGGCAGCGCCCACAGCCGGGGTTGCCGTTCTCGTCGGCGGACGTGCACATGAGTGCTGCGGCGAAGCACTGCGCGGCCAGCGAACGGCCGGCACCCGGGGGCCCGGTAAATAGCCAGGAGTGGCTCATCGCTCGCGAGTCGCCCTCACCGCGAGCCGCGCGGGCAGCACTGAGGATGGTGTGGGAGACGGAGGGGGCGTCGGCAAGCCTTTCGGCAACGCTGGAGGTGTTCACTCGCCCTAGCCTACTGGGATAACTAGAGTTGTTAATCATGAACAGACTGATGCGTGGCGCCCGCTGGTTATGGGGCACTCAATGGCCGATGTACGCCGCGCTCGTCCTTGGAGCCAACATCATCGGCGCCATTGCGATCATGACCTTCGTGGTCTTCTTTCTCCCCATGCCGGAGATCTCCGATTTCATCGCTCACACGCCCCACCTGTGGACCTACGGCACGCTGTTCGTGACCTTTGCGGTCATCATCGGCATAGCGGTAACACTTCGGCTGTTCAGGCCAGTGTTGGACTGGCAGCGCAGCCCCGACGACCATGATCCCAATATGGTGCGCAACCTAGTCCTGCGCATCCCGCTCTACCAGGCCGGTGTGGCCGCGGGTGTGTGGCTGCTGGGCATCATCTTGGCGGTGGTGCTGGCAGGCCAGCACTCGGCGCGGCTGGCCGTGGTAGTCGGTGTTTCTGCTGCATTGGCTGGCGGCCTCATCGTGCTGTTGACGTACCTGCAGGCGGAGCGCCTCGTGCGCCCCGTGGCTGCGGAGGCCGTGGCCCGGCGTTTCGAGGATTCCACCTTGGAGCCGCCGATTAAGTACCGCCTGCTTTCCACCTGGATGATGACCTCCGGCATCCCGCTCATCGGCATCGTGCTTGTCCTCATGGGGCAACAGGCAGGCCTGTTTAGCCCTGAGACCTCAGACATCATGCCGGCCATCGTCGCGCTGACCGTTACCGCGCTGGGCACCGGGCTCATGGGCACCATGTTCGCGATGATGAGCGTGGTCGATCCCATCATTGAGCTGCAGGACGCCATCAACCGCGTACGCCGCGGCGAGAGTGACGTCCAGGTGGACATCTACGACGGCTCCGAGCTCGGCGTTCTTCAGGCCGGATTCAACGAGATGATGCGCGGCCTGCGTGAGCGCCAGCGCGTGCGCGATATTTTCGGCCGCTATGTCGGCGCCGAGGTGGCACAGCGCGCCCTGGAGGAACGCCCGGAGCTGGGCGGCGAGGACCGCAAAGTGGCCGTGCTGTTTATCGACGTCATCGGCTCCACCACCTTCGCCGTCAACCACACCCCGGAAGAAGTGGTGGAGGAGCTCAACAAGTTCTTTGAGCACGTCGTTGAGGTGGTGCACCGGAACAAGGGCATCATCAACAAATTCCAGGGTGACGCCGCCCTGGCCGTCTTCGGTGCCCCGCTGACGGTCTACGACGCGAACTCCATGGCTTTGCAGGCCGCCCGCGAGCTTCGCCAGGAACTGCGCGGGTTGCGGCTGCAGGCGGGCATCGGCGTAGCGGCGGGCCACGTGGTGGCTGGCCATATCGGCGGCGCGGATCGATTCGAGTACACCGTCATTGGTGATGCCGTCAACGAGGCTGCCCGTCTCACCGAGCTGGCCAAGGACACCCCGGGCCAGGTGCTCACCAACTCCGCCACGCTGCGCGGCGCCAACGAGGCGGAGCAAGCGCGCTGGACGCTGATGAAGTCTATTGAGCTGCGCGGGCGCCGCCGCATGACGCAGCTGGCGCGCCCGATTCGCCCGACGTTGGCGGAACGCGCTCTCGGATAAATAAGTTTTTGTGGTTCTGGTAGCTTGGGGCCATGCCTCATCAGCCACACCAACCCCATCCGGCACGCCAGAATTCGAGTCCCCGCCTCCTCGTCCCCGACGTCGCCCGCGGCATGGCCCTGCTGGGCATTGCGCTGGCAAACGTTTGCACCGCGTGGATTATGAACAGCGGCGATGGCCCCGATGCCTATTTCGGCGGCGTCGACTCCCTCGCGGACAAGATCTACGTGGTCTTTTCCGCCATGTTCGTGCATGTGCGTGGCCTGCCGATGTTCTCCACGCTTCTCGGCTTTGGCGTGGGGCTTATCGCGATGAGCTTGTGGCGACGCGGTTTCCCACTGCGGCGCGCGCAGGCCGTGTTGGCTAAGCGCTATGGATTTCTGGCTTTATTCGGTGCCCTCCACTGCCTCTTCCTCTTTTCCGGCGACATCATGCTGCTCTACGGCGCGATGGGCATGCTCATTGCGTTGCTGCTTACTTTAACCGACAAGCTCCTGATGCGCGTGGCCTACGGGTTCTGTGCGCTACTGGTTGTGGCGGGCATCGGAATGGGCGTTGGGGCCGCGCTTGTCGATACGTCGGAGTTTGATCTCAGCGGCTTCACCGCCGCCGAATCCTACTGGGAGCTGCTGGGTGAACAAGCCATCATGGTCTGCGCCCAAGCTTTTTCCGTTCCACTGACGGGAGCCTTGGTCCTTCCGGTGATGCTCGTAGGTTTCGTGTGGGCGCGCCGCGGAACCTTGGCCGGGGGCCATCGGCGCGAGCTGTGGGCGTGGACCCTTTTGGCCCTAGCCATCATCCTCTTCCTCGGGCTGCCCTGGGGCTTGTCCACGATTGGGGTGCTGGACCCAGCGCTGGCAGAACCCCTCAACGCGGCGAATAGCTGCATCGGCATGCTCACCGGGCCGGGCATCGTGGCGGGGGCAACACTCGCCCTAGAACCCCTGCAGCGCCGTGGTGCGCGCCCGTGGTTCCTGTGGCCACTCATCGCGCTCGGTAAGCGCTCCATGACCGGCTACGTGATGCAGTCCGTGTTCTTCTTGGCGCTGGTCTACCCCTTCACCCTCAACATTGGCCCCGAGTTCAGCGCCGCGGGCCAGGCAGCGTTGGCCGCCGGCGTGTGGCTGGCAACGCTTCTCATAGCCTGCGCGCTCGAGGCCGCAGGCAAGCCCGGCCCCTTCGAGTGGGTGCACCGCCGCTTGTCCTATGGCAAGACGATGCGCCCGGAATTAGGTGCTGCGCCTAACCGCGGCCCTTCCGCGCCAGCCCATCCACCAGCAGCACCAGGCCTACCGTCTGTGCCGCCGACTGCGCCGCATCCAGGCCCCGGCCACGCAGGCCCGCATCCTGGCGCTGCTCAGCCGGGTTCAGGACCGTCAGCGCCTCAGAGGCCAGAAGCAGGTTAGCACCGTGGCTCAGCCCCTGCGTGGCTTGGTCTGCGCGGAGCTTCTCATCGCCGGCTAGCGCGGAGAGCGCTGCCGCCGGGATTCCGGCCACAGCCGTGGCGAGGCGCTCACCTCGGGTGCGCGAAAGCGCAAGGCCCGCAGCCCACGCGCCGGCGCGCAGGCCCCAACCCAGCGCATCGTTGCGCGCACCGCGCAGCGCCCACGCGAAGGATGCGTATTGCACGCTCACGCACGTCACGCCGAACGTCGTTGGTGCGCTGCGCTTGGCGGCTTGGCCAAGCGAAGCGGCGACGAGCCCCACGCGGGTCTCCAGTGCGCAATCCGGGCGCAGGGCCAACAGCACGGGTACAGCGGCGGTAGTGACCGTGCCGAGCGTGCGCCAGTTAAACAGGCGTGACCAGACGGCAGTCTCCCCCGCGGCGAGCGCGCCGAGGGTGAGGTGATCGCGGCCAGCAAAGGCCGGGCCCACCGCGCGCAGGAGAGCCTCGGTGCCTTCCTGGGTACGGTCCAGCATGTCGCGCGCGAAACTCTCCAGCGTGAGCATGGCCTATCTACTTCCTGCGCGATCCGGCCTTGACCACGTTCTTCGTGCCCGGCGAAGGCTTCTTCGTGGCCTTCTTGCTCGACTTCTTCGTAGCCTTCTTCGTCGATTTCTTGGTCGACTTCTTAGTACTCTTCTTCGTCGACTTCTTCGCCCCACCGTTCGCGGCGTCCTTGGCGCGGCGCTCGGAGAGGAGCTCGTTCGCGCGGGCGTCGGTAAGCTGCTCCGGATCGTCACCACGGCGCAGCGAGGCATTCGTGGTGCCGTCGGTGACGTACGGGCCAAAGCGGCCGTCCTTAACCGTCATCGGCTTGCCGGAGACGTCGTTGTCACCCAGCTGCTTAATCGGCGGCTGCGCGGCCGCGCGGCCGCGGCGCTTCGGCTCCGCGTAGATGCGGCGCGCCTCATCCAAGGTGATGGAGAAGATCTGCTCCTCCTTGGCCAAGGAACGGGAATCCTTGCCCTTCTTCAGGTACGGGCCGTAGCGGCCGTTCTGCGCGGTGATGACCTCGCCGTCCGAGGGGTCCACGCCCACCTCACGCGGCAGGCTCAGCAGCTTCAGCGCTTCCTCCAGCGTGACGCTGGACGGCTCCATCGAAGCAAAGAGTGAGGCAGTGCCCGGCTTCAGCTTCTCCTCGACGTACTCAGCAATGCGCTTTTCCTTCTGCTTCGCCGCGGTCTTGGTCTCCCAGTTCTTGGCGCGCTTGCCCTCAGCCGCGCGCTGGGCGTCCTCGGCGGCGCGCTCTTCCTTGACGATCTCCTCGGCTTCGGCCTCGGCCTTCTCGCGCTCGTCGTCACGCACCTGCTCGGTCACGTAGGGGCCGAAACGACCCTCCTTGGCCACGATGGTGCGTCCGTTCTCCGGGTTCTGGCCCAGCTCGCGCCCGCCCTGCGGGGTGGCAAAAAGCTTCTCCGCCAAGGCCTCGTTGAGCTCATCCGGGGTGACCGTCTCCGAGAGGTTGGCGCGTTGGTACTCCACCGTACCGTCCTCGTTGGTGCCCACGGCGCGTTCGATATACGGACCGTAGCGGCCCACGCGCACGAAGACATCGCGGCCCTCCGCGTCGGTGTACAGGCGCAGGGAGTTGACCTGGCGGGCATCGATGGCCTCCAGGTTGATGTCCACCAAGGACTTCAGGCCGCCGTGGCGCGCGATGGACGCGGCCTTGCGCTCGCCGGCCTCCGTGTTTCCGAAGTAGAAGTTATTCAGCCAATCCGTGCCGTTCTCCGAACCGGCGGCAATCGCATCGAGTTCGTCCTCCATGGAGGAGGTGAAGTCATAATCCACCAGCTCAGTGAAGTTATTCTCCAACAGGCCAACGACCGCGAAGGCAACCCACGAGGGCACCAGCGCGTTGCCGCGGGAGAGCACGTAGCCGCGGTCCTGGATGGTCTTGATGATGGAGGCGTACGTCGACGGGCGCCCAATGCCCAAATCTTCCATCTTCTTGACCAAGCTGGCCTCGGTATAGCGCGCCGGCGGGTTGGTGGAGTGGCCGTCGGCAGTAACCGCAGCGGTCTTCAGCGTGTCGCCCTCATTGAGGTGCGGCAGGCGGGACTCTCCCTTCGAGTCCTTCGCCGCGACGTCCTCGTAGGCCTTGAGGAAGCCCGGGAAGGTAATCGTGCGGCCGGTTGCGGAGAAGTCAGCGTCGTGGCCGCCGGCGTTGACAGCTGCGGTCACCTTCATCGAGGTTCCCTTGGCATCTGCCATCTGGCAGGCCACGGTGCGCTTCCAAATCAGCTCGTAGAGCTTGTATTCCTCGGCGTCGAGCTGCCCGGCTAGCTGGCCCGGGGTGGCAAAACGCTCGCCGGCGGGGCGGATGGCCTCGTGGGCCTCCTGGGAGTTCTTCACCTTGCGGTCATAGGTACGCGGTCCGTCGGCCACGAACTCCGCGCCGAAGATGGAGGAGGCAGCCTCACGCGCAGCATCCAGGCCCTGCTTGGACAGGGAGGTCGAGTCGGTACGCATATAGGTGATGTGACCGTTCTCGTAGAGGCGCTGCGCAATGCGCATCGTGCGCTCCGAGGTGTAGTGCAGGCGCCGGCCGGCCTCCTGCTGCAGCGTCGACGTCATAAACGGCGCGGAAGGCTTGCGCGAATAAGGCTTGTGCTCGACACTAGCCACGGTCATGGTGGAGCCCTCCAGCGCGCTGGCCAGCTGCTCCGCCTGGGCCTGCTTGACGACGACCACCTCGTCGCTCTTCAGCTGACCCCTATCGTTGAAGTCGCGGCCCGCGGCCACGCGCTTGCCATCGAGGGCACTCAGGCGCGCATCGAAATCCGGCGTGGATTTCAGCGTTGCCGTGAGATCCCAGTACTCGGCGGGGATGAATGCCATGCGCTCGCGCTCGCGCTCGACGATGACGCGGGTAGCTACCGACTGCACGCGGCCAGCCGATAGGCGCGGCATGACCTTCTTCCACAGCACCGGGGAGACCTCGTAGCCGTAGAGGCGGTCCAGGATGCGGCGGGTTTCCTGGGCGTCGATGAGGTTTTCATCGAGTTCACGGGTGTTTTCCGCGGCCTCCAGGATGGCGGACTTGGTGATCTCGTTGAAGACCATTCGGCGCACCGGCACCTTGGGCTTGAGTACTTCCAGCAGGTGCCAGGCAATGGCCTCGCCCTCGCGGTCGGGGTCTGTTGCGAGGTAGAGCTGGTCGCACTGCTTCAGCTTGGCCTTGAGGTCAGCGACCTTCTTCTTCTTGTCCTGGCTGATGACGTACAGCGGGGTGAAGTTATCCTCCGGGTTAACACCGAGGCGCGCCCAGGATTCCTTCTTATATTTGGCGGGGACGTCGGCGGCGCCGCGGGGAAGGTCCCGGATGTGGCCGACGGAGGCCTCAACAATGTACTTATCGCCGAGGTAAGGCTGAATCTTCTTCGCCTTGGTTGCTGACTCGACGATGACCAGGGTCTTCCCCGGGCCGGTAGCTTCTGCCACTTCGACTTCATCCCTTCCGATGGCTAGTCCTCTGCTGGGCAATTGCCCCTAGAGTACACAGATAGAGGCTTACTCTAGTTATTCAGGCCAGTTCACGTCCACACAACCGGGGGTCTATACTGGCCGTCCGAGGATTCGCCTCACAGCACACAACTGGGAGACAGCGTGATTGCGTCTATTACTGCATGGTTCGAGGTCATCATGGCCACACAGTGGATTTATCCGCTGGTGGGTTCACTGATTTTCCTCGACTGCTTCTTCCCCGTTTTGCCTTCGGAGGTTCCCCTCAACATGGTGGGCGCCTGGTCTGGCTCCCAAGGTTTTCCCCATCTTCCCACCATGTTTTTCGTCGCCATGGTTGCCGCAATTTTGGGGGATAACTTGTGCTTCCTCCTGGGAACGCGGCTCATCGCCCTTATTAATAGAGCCCAAAAGGGAACGAAGGCTTATGACGCCTTAACGTGGGTCAAGCGTAATATTCGGCGCAGCGGCGGCGCGGCCATCATCATCGCGCGCTTCATCCCCTCGGCCCGCCTGTTTATGACGATTCTGCTGGGCTCCATGCGCTACCCCTGGCCGTTGTTTTTCTTCTTCGACACCTTCGGTGTTCTGTTGTGGGTGGCGCAGGCGCTAGCCATTGGCTACCTCGGCGGCGTGGCCTTCTCCGGCTCACCCGCGATAGCCATGCTCATTTCCATCATCGCCGCCGTCATCATCGGCTTCGGCCTGCAAAAGGGGCAGAATAAGCTGCTGGAATGGTGGGATACCCGGCGCGGCTACGCCGAATCCCCCTAAACCACCTCGACGTTGGTGGCCTGCTGACCTTTAGTGTCTTCCCCAATCTCAAAGGAGACGCGCTGGTTATCTTCGAGGGTACGGAAGCCGGTTCCTTGGATTTCGGTGTAGTGCACGAAGATGTCGCCGGAGCCGTCCTCCTGCTCAATGAAGCCGTAGCCTTTTTCGGCGTTGAAGAACTTGACGGTACCGTATGCCATGATGAGTTGTCCTTTGCGGAAATAAAGTAGTGCAAACTAGTGCACTAGTGTGCCACGTTTGGGCACCTACAGCAGATTAGTGGAGGCAAGCGTGAGTGAGAACCCTCTGGGTGAGGAGCTCGTCGAGCACCTTGTTGAGCGTTTCCCCGAGTCCGAGCTAACGCACTCCACCACCCTGTCCGCCCAGCCCGCGCGCTATGCCGAGTGGCCCGAGTGGGTCCTGCCGGAGTTGCGGGCGGCGTTGGAGGAACAAGGCGTCGCCAAGCTCTATGCCCACCAAGTCGCCGTGGCACAAGCCGCGTGGGAGGGGCGTGATGTGGTGGTCTCCACCGGCACGAGTTCCGGAAAGTCCCTGGGTTACCGTTTGCCCATTCTGTCCCGTCTGGCGCAGGACCCGACCGCGTGCGCGCTCTACATCACGCCGACGAAGGCGCTGGGTTCGGACCAGCTGCGCACGGTGCTCGAGCTCACGCAGGGCATCGCTGCGCTTCACGACGTCCACCCCGCCCCCTATGACGGTGATACCCCCACCGAAGCCCGTGCCGGTATCCGCGATCAGGCGCGGTTTATCTTCTCCAACCCAGACATGATTCATTCTTCTCTGCTGGGCGCACACCAGCGGTGGGCGCGGGTGCTGCGGCACTTGAAGTTCATCGTGATTGATGAGGCGCACGCCTACCGCGGGGTTTTCGGGGCGAACGTGGCGCTCGTGGTGCGGCGTTTGCTGCGGCTGTGCGCACACTACGGTTCGCGGCCGGTGGTGATTGCGGCTTCGGCGACCATGCGGGATCCCGCCCGGCATGCCGCACGGCTGACGGGGCGCGAGTTTCTCCCTGTAACCGAGGATGGCGCGCCGACGGGCGCGCGGACGGTCGCGCTGTGGGAACCGGGCTTCATGGAAGGCATCGAAGGGCAGAACGGCGCCCCCGTGCGCCGCGCCGCCACAACGGAGGCGGCCTGGATGATGGCCGCGCTCGTGGCGCAGGGCGCTCGAACGTTGACCTTTGTGCGCTCGCGGCGCGCGGCAGAGACCACCGCGCTGCGGGCAGCAGAAGAGCTCTCCGGGAGGCTGGGCCGGCCGGATTTCGCGCGCCGGATTGCCGCCTACCGCGCGGGGTATTTGGCCGAAGACCGTCGCGCGCTGGAACAGGCGCTGGACGATGGCTCCTTGCTCGGCGTGGCCACCACCTCAGCTTTGGAGCTAGGCATCGACGTCGGCGGCCTCGATGCCGTGGTCACCGCCGGGTTCCCAGGTACCGTCGCTAGTTTTTGGCAGCAGGCCGGACGCGCGGGCCGCCGCGGCCAGGGCTCACTGGTGGTGCTGGTGGCCCGCGATGAACCGATGGACACCTACCTGGTTCACCACCCGGAAGCGCTCTTGGGCCGGCCGGTGGAGGCCAGCGTGTTCAACCCCGCCAACCCCTACATCCTGGGCGGGCACGTGTACTGCGCGGCGGTGGAGAAGCCGCTAAGCGACGCCGACGTGGCCGCCTTCCGCGCCGAATCCGTGGTCCACGACCTAGCCCAGCGGGGCTTGCTGCGCCGGCGCCCGCAGGGCTGGTTCGCCGCTCCCCTGCCGGCTGGCTCAAGCGAGCTCACCCCGGAGACCGCGCACACGGCAGTCTCGCTGCGCGGCGGTTCGGGCGAGGAGGTCATGATTGTGGATTCCTCCGATGGCCGCCTGCTGGGCACCATAGATTCAGCCCGCGCGGTAAGCCAGGTGCATCCCGGCGCGGTGTATCTGCACCGTGGCGAGAGCTTCGTCATCGAGGAACTTCACCTCGGCGGAGGCGATGGTTCGGCGTCCGCCGAACCGGGCGTGGCCCTCGCCGTGCCAAAGGCCCCGGACTACACCACGCAGCCGAAGTCCACGACGGATATCCGCATCCTGAGCGAGGCCGATGACCTGGTGAACTACGCCCCCGGCCTGTGGGTGGCCAGCCTGGAGGTTGAGGTGACCGATAAGGTCACCGGCTACCAGGTGCGGCTTCCCGATGGCTCCGTGGGCGAGGATATCCCCCTTGACCTGCCGGAGCAGCGCCTGGTGACCCGGGCGGTGGCCTATACCATCGATCCGCTGGCACTCGCAGCGATGGGAGTCACCGCCGGGCGCACCCCGGGCACCCTCCATGCAGCAGAGCACGCCGCCATTGGGTTGCTGCCGCTCATTGCCACCTGCGACCGCTGGGATATCGGCGGTGTGTCCACCGCCCAGCACGCCGATACGGGCTTGCCCACGGTCTTCGTCTACGACGGCCACCCCGGCGGTGCCGGCTTCGCCGAGGAAGGTTTCCGGCGCTTCCCTGAGTGGATCAAAGCCACCTTTGAGGCCGTGCGCTCCTGCCCCTGCGAGTCCGGCTGCCCGTCGTGCGTGCAATCCCCCAAGTGTGGCAACGGCAACAACCCTTTGGACAAGGCAGGCGCCATAGCTCTCCTCGGCGCGCTGGTTACCATGACCTCTTAGACCGGACCAGCGCGGGCGATGGCGCTGCGCCCGCGCAGCCGGGCAGTAACCTCAACGTCGCGCCCATCGATGACGCAGGAGCCGAGTTCCGCGCCGTTGAGCGCGGCAATCTCTGTGGCCTTCGTGCAAGCGTCCCTGCCCTTGGCCACCTCCCACGCACCGGCCACGGCGGCGAGGTCCGCCGCCACCTGTGCTTCGTGCCGCGCTACAACGAGTGAAGCAACCGCCGCAACCGCCAGCAACAGAGAAGCCACCGCGGCGATGATCCCGGCGGTAACGACGGTGGCATAGCCCTCCTCCCCCGCCAGGATCCGCGACCAGCTGCGCCGATGACGCCTCATGGCTGCGCCCCGTTGTTCCCACCGGCTGCCATCTCCGCGGGAAACACCGCCTGCGCGCGCATGGTCCCCAGCGGTGCCGGCACGGCGGCCTCAGCGGTCATAAGCCCGGAGCCTTCGCTCACGTTCACCGTCACTCCATCGCGCTGAAAGTCCACGCCGATGGCGGCGGAGCGGGCTGCAGCGCCCGCGGCGTCAACGGCAGCGAGGTGGGCCGACAACGTGGCGATGCCACCCACGATTCCCGCGGCAACGATGACGAGTGCGGACAGCGACAATGCCGCCTCGATGGTGACGGAGCCGGCGTCATCAAGCGCGCGCATTAGCCTGGGGTGTTGGACAGGGCGTCGGTGATGATGGACGTGATAGCGCTGGTAACTTCGCCACCATTGACCACGGCATAGAGCACCGCGGCAAGCGCTGCGGCCGCGAGCGAACCCATGGCATATTCTATCGTGGACATACCATCATCATTCGCTAATAGTAACTGGTAGTTTACTTTTTTCTGCATGATTTACCTAGCTTTCTTTTACTGTGTTTGTGTCGGTTGTGCGTTCTGAAAATGGTTGATTGTTCTGACTTAAAAGAGTTGCTGGCCCAAGCTGATAAGGACAGGTATCAACCCAAGGACCAGGAAGGCGGGAAGGAAGCACACTGCCAGCGGTGCTGCGATGAACACACCAGCGCGCTCCGCCCGCGCGGTAGCTTGTGCCGAGGCTTCGGCACGCAGCTGCGCCACCAACCGGTGGCACCCCGTAGCCATGGCCGCGCCCGATTCGCCAGACAGCTGCGTAAGCCGCACCAGTTCTTCCAAATGCGGCTGACTGGCCAGCGCAGACCACGCGGTACTCATGGGAACCCCCACCCCGATGAGAGCGGCCGCCTCCGACCACTGCGGTGAGGCTTCAGCGACGGCTAGCACAGCACTGCGCGTGGAGAGACCGGCCTCTAGGCACGCGGCGAAGAGCTCCAGGTCGCTGGCAGCATCGAGCGGACTATAGTCCACTTCGGGACCATCGCGCGGCGTCTTTCGCAGAATGAGGCGCGACCAGGCGAATCCGGCGCAGACGAGGGCCACGCCGACGTCGAGAAGCACGCCCCCAAGGCCACCACCGAGCAAGAACCCCAGGGAATCCGCGCCCATCGCCCCACCCATAAGGATGCCCGCCAGCGGCAGGCACGCCAGGATGACCGCGGTGGCCTGTGGCCCTTGCAAGGAGGCCGCGGTCTCACCGGCATGGCGGCGCGCGGTATCCAGCTGGCTTTGAGCCTGCTCGATGAGGTTCGCCAACGCCACGCCATGGCGCCCCGAGAGCGTCAGCAGCGCTGCATAGCGGGCCACCTCTGGCGCCGTGAGAGCAACCGCAGGCGAACCTCCTTGCGCCGCGAGACCCGCCGCCGTACTCAACGCGGCGCGGAGATTCTCCGGGGTGGAGTCTGGAAGGGCGTCGGCGCCCCGGCGAAGCGCTCCCGCCGTTGTCGATCCCGCCCGCAGCTCGGCGGCAACAGAACCGAAGTAGGAGGCGAGCGCCTCCGAGCCACGGCGCTCACGCCGGGACGCCGCCAGGTCATTGGCAAACCACAGCGCACAGGCCACAATGCAGCCCACCGCCACCACAACAGTGGGCCTGCCGAAGAAGACACAGCACCCGACCCCGAGGAAGAGCGCCCCGGGTGCCAGCGAGCGAGGCTTCGGAGACTCCAGTCGCGTCACCGAAGCAGGCTGCGAAATCAAACACGCCGCCGCAAGGAATAGCCACATCATGGTTCCACCCCCAGCCGCGAACACAGCTGCGCAAACCCGGGAAGGGGGCCGTCTTCGGCCGTCCACACCAACTGCGGTGTAACCGGGTTTCCCTCCAGCACGCCGAGGTGCGCTAGCCGACGCCCCTCCGGCGTGCGCTCCATCCCGAGGACCACGTGCACGGCGGCCGCCAGCTGCGAATGCAGCGCTACGCGGTCGAGTCCGCCGAGAGCGGCGAGGGCCTCCATGCGGGCGGGCACTTCATCAACAGAGTTTGCGTGCACGGTGCCCGCACCACCATCGTGCCCGGTGTTGAGCGCGGCAAGCAGTTCCACGACCTCCGCGCCGCGGATTTCGCCGACGACGATGCGGTCCGGGCGCATGCGTAGCGCTTGGCGGAGAAGGAGCGACATGGAGATCTCGCCGCGCCCTTCCGCGTTGGCCCGGCGCGATACCAGGGTCACCACATGCGGGTGATTCGGGGAAAGCTCCGGAGTGTCCTCGATGATGAGCAAGCGCTCGGTGGCGGGCACGCACCCCAGCAAGGCGGCGAGCAACGTCGTCTTGCCGGAGCCGGTTCCACCAGTGACTAGGAAGGATGCCCGCCGCTCAACCACGGCGCGCAGGACGTGCTCCAGGCTGGAATCAATGCTGCCATTAGCTATCAGTTCCTCCAGGCTGGTTTGCGCTTGGCGCAGCACGCGGAGGCTGATACAGGTTCCACTTGCCGAAGGAGGAGCAAGCAACGCGTGGAGGCGAATTCTCGTGCCATCGGGGCGGGTCAGGCACCCATCGGCAAAAGGTTGCGCATCATCCAACCGCACGCCCGCCACCGCAGCCAGCCGGGTGGCCAGCTGGCGCACCTCGGCGTCGTCGGCGAAGCCAATATCGCGTGGCTGCAGGCCCTGCCCGCAATCAACGAAACAGGCATCAGGGCCGTTGACAACAACATCGGTCAACCCCGGCAGTGACAGGACCGGCTCCAGCAGTCCCAAGCCCACGGAATCGTGGCGCAAGCGTTGCAGGAGGTCGAGCACGTCGACATCGCTGATGACTCCGGCTTCCTGGCGAATGCGCCGCGCCAAAGCCGAGGCGTCATGGGCCAGCTGTGGCTCGGAGGCCACGATGGTGCGCATCGTATCAATCAGGTTCATGCCACGACCTCCCACATCTGGCGCGCGACGCGAGCTAGAGCTCGGGGCAACTGGCGCGGCAGCCCACTAGTTTCCACCGTGCGGGTTAGACCACGGATGGTGGGCAACTCAGCGATGGGATCCGCGTGAGTCACCGTGGCAATATCGCTGGCATCCAGGCCCGCCCACTGGCGGTTGCGCACGACGACGGAGCACTCCTGTGGCCGGGCACGAAGCTCTGCCACTAGTTGCGCGCAGGCGGCGGCCGCCCGCACCTCTGCGGCAGTCAGCACCACCACGTGATCCGCCGCATCGGGGATATCCCACGGCGGGCAATCCACCACCACTGTTCCTGGGTATAAACACGCAGCTTGCATGATGGCCGCGCGCCGGGCAGCACTCATCTGCACAACCTCTGCGCTGGCGGACCTCGCAGCGGAAAGAACCGCGATGCCATCCGGGGTGGTAGGCAGAGCACGGACGAGGTCTGCTGCATCAACCGAACCGGTCCCCGCGGCAAGATCCGGCCACCGCGCGCCGGGCTTGTTCTCAATTCCGGTGAGCAAATCGAGACCACCGGAATAGGGGCTCGCATCAACGAGGAGATCCGCGCCTGCCTCGCGGGCCAGCGCCACCGCCACGGTCGAAGCACCCAAACCTCCGGCGGAACCAGTCACCGCCAGGGTTAAGCCGGTGGACACGGTGGTCTCCGGAGTGGCGTCTGCTGCTAGTGCACCCAGGAGCTCTTTCGATTGGGCGGGCACGATGAAGGCGGCAGTCGCGCGGCAGCACAGCGCGGCCTCATAGTCGATGGGCCCCGGATCCAGCGCCAAGAAATACACCCTCGGATGCCCCGCCACGAGACGAGCCGTCAGCGAATCAGCCAAGACGGCATCCGCCTTGGGCAAGTGCCGGGAGAAGTCCCGCGGGTCCTCCACAGTGCTCACTTCCGCAGTACTGGCGGCTGCCGCGGAGGCCGCCTCTGCTCGCAGCGTGGAATCCCCAACGGCGATAACTAGGTGAAACGTGCTCATGCCTGAAGCATGCGCGAGCGCACCAACCGCGCGCTAGAGCTTCCTAGTCACCTGTGGATAACTTCGCCATTATGGCGTCTTCCACCCCTGTTTTGCTGACGCTTAAACAAAATTACCGGGGCTCACGTACCAAAACTCACAGGAAACCATGCTTCCACGATCCTCAAAATCCGCCGGAGTACGGATGCAGGCGGAATAGAAAAAGGTGATGGCCCGCGCCTCGGGGGGGGTGTGCGCGGGCCATCGGTAACCCGGCATCGGGGGGTGCGCCGGGGCAGGCCGCACTATATATCGGGGCCTTGCACCTGACATTATGACATGCGAAAGAAGAGATGACAACAGCGAACGACAAGATTCCTTGAGATTTCGGACAATCTCTTTGCGTACTCCCGATTCTGCCTGCTAAGGGGCTACGATGAGCAGGGTAACTCGCACACAAACGGCAGGCCCTCGATGACCGGTACCCCTTTCCCCTCTCACGGCACCACTCGCGCAGCCGCATTCTTCGACTTGGACAAGACGATTATTGCCACATCCTCGGCATATGCCTTCGGCCGCGAATTCATGCACAACGGTCTCATCACCCATGCCGAAGCGCTCCAGCTGTCTTTAGCCAAGGCCAGTTATATGCTCGCCGGCCACAGTAGCGAGCATATGGACACCACCCGCGATCAGCTCGCCGCCATGGCCGCCGGCTGGTCCGTCCAGGAGGTCCACGACATCGCGGTGGAGACCATGCACACAGTGGTCACCCCTGCCATTTATGCGGAGGCACGCGCGCTTATCGACGCCCACCGCGCCGCCGGCCACGAGGTGGTGATCATCTCGGCGTCGGCAAGCGTGCTGGTCGAGCCCATCGCACAGGAACTGGGCATCGAGCACGTCGTGGCCACCGAGCTCGCCGAGAAGGACGGCCGGTTCACCGGGGAGATCCTGTTTTATTGCAAAGGTGCCGCAAAAGCTGAGGCACTGGCGCGCATTGCTCAGGAGCTCAACGTCGACCCCGACGCATCCTTTGCCTACTCCGATTCCGCCACAGACATCCCGATGCTGGAGCAGGTTGGCCACCCCGTGGCCGTGAACCCAGACCGCCTGTTGAAGAAGTACGCCATCACCCACGACTGGAAAATTCGCACGTTTAAACACCCCGTTCCGCTCTTCACCGCACCCAGCGCACGCGAATTCGGTATCGGCTCGGCGGTCGTGGCCGGCATCGCAGCCTTAGTCGTCGGCGGGATTTTATTTGCACGGCAGCAGCTGCGCGATTAGGCCGCTTGCGCGATGCCGTCGGCTTCGCGGGCGCCGGCCTCCCAGGCGTCGAAAAGCAGCGTGATAAGTGCGGCCGGATCCTTGTCGTAGGTGTCCAGTGCCGCGCGGTAGTCCGCGCGATGACGGTTGAGGTAGGTCTCAGGCACGGCGAATCCCCGCGGATCGAAGCCCGTATGGATAGCGGCAGTGCGAGCGGCGACGAGCGCCACGGCGGTGCTGCGCGCACCGAACAGCGAGCGCGCAGCAATCTCCGCGTGCAGCACCACCGGCAATAAACGATCGAAATCCACGCCGGCTCCGCGCGTGATGAGCTGTGCCAGCACCTGCGCCACCGCTGGGTTCTGATCGGGATGACCCACGCCGCCCGCCGCAACATCAATGCTGGCCAAGACCTGCAGCGGGGCCCGCGCGAAGGTGCGCACCGTAGCCGCCTGTTTTTCGGGAGCAAGGAGGGAATAAGCGCTGACTGCGGGCGGGATACCGTCAGCCTCAAGCGGCGCGCCGTCGATCGCCGCGGCCGCCCGCGCACCGCGCAACAGCGACTCGGAAGAAATAACGTCAAACTTGCGCAAGCCCGCGGGGCGGCGGTGCACGCGCGCAATCGCTGCGGCGGCAGAACCGGCTTTATCCTCCACCCCAGATAGGGCCATCAGCGGGGTCAGCGGGTCAGAATGCGGCATACCCATTACAATAACGCCGTACCCACTTTGCGGGCCGCACCACATGAACTCTGGAAAGTTCATTACTATGGCCGATATAGATTGCGACAAAACAGTAGGAGTTTTTAACCGTGAGCAACGACGGACTATTCACTGACGGGTCCAACAAGTTCGCCCCGAAGGTAGACGGCATTCCCTTGAGCGATGCAGATACCTCCCGCCGCGGCGAAGCATCCATCGGCCAGCTCGTATCCAACGCCACCGAGCAGATGTCCCAACTGGTTCGCTCCGAGGTCGAGTTGGCTAAGACCGAGCTCGCCGCTTCCGCAAAGAAGGGTGGCATCGGCGCGGGCATGTTCGGCGTTGCCGGTACCGTGGCGCTGTATAGCTCCTTCTTCTTTTTCTTCTTCCTGGCGGAGCTGCTGTCCAAGTGGCTCGACCGCTGGGCAGCCTTCCTGATTGTCTTCCTGCTCATGGTGGTCATCGCCGCCGTCGTGGCCTTTATCGGTTTCAAGCAGGTCAAGCAGGTCAAGGCCCCGGAGAAGACCATCGAGTCCACGAAGGAACTCAAGAAGCTGGTTCCGGGTAAGGCTGAAAAGTCCATCGAGCGTGGCCTCTACACCTAAACCTTTAAGGTCCTTTTAACTCTCCCGCCCCGAGCACATGCGTTCGGGGCGGATTTCGTCTGTGCACCCTTCCCATGAAAGGCCCGCCTATGAATCCCCTACCGCCCTCCGTAGTGGAGCTTGACGGCCCCTTTGAGCACGAGTTCTTGCACACGCGCGGCATCCGCCTCCACGCGGCCACCGCCGGCAACCCGGATGACCCGCTGGTGCTGTTGCTCCATGGTTCTTTCGGCGGGTGGTTCGACTTCCGGAATGTCATTGCCCCGCTTGCCACCGCAGGCTTCCACGTCGCCGCCCTCGACATGCGCGGTTTTGGTATGTCCGATAAACCGCCGCTCGAGCCCGGCCAAGATATCCGCGTGGCGGTTGGTGATGTCAGCGGCGCCATTCGCGCACTGGGTCACGACGACGCCTACCTTGTCGGCGCGGATACCGGCGGTGCGGTGGCGTGGGCGCTGGCCACCGAACGGCCCGAGCGTGTGCGCGGGCTGGTCTCCGTATCGGCGGCGCACCCGGCAGATTTGCGCCGCGCCATTGCCGCGCGCCCCTGGGACTTCGGGTGGGTCCTCCTCCGTGCGGCCTTGTGCCGACTGGGAAGGATCGGCGCCCCGAGCCTCCTGCTGCGGGAGTCCGCCTACCTCCGGGAAATGGATCTCGACGCCCTCGGTTCCTTCAGCGGCGCCGAGCGGGAGGAGACCCTGCGTCTGCGCGTCACTTCTTCACGCATTGGAAACGTCCGCCGCGGAATCATCTGGAACCACCGGCTACGCACTGCCGTGGTTCCGCTGAGCTGGCTCGAACTCACCGTACAGTGCCCGACCTTGTTCATCCATGCTGATCAGATGCTCTGGCGGCCAGTTGCGCGGCGGGCGGCGCGCCGCTGTCGTGGGGGTTTCACCGCCACCACTATCCCCGGTTCCAAGAACCTGCCCTATCTCGAGAACCCACATAGTTTTACTCAGACCATCATTCACTGGCTGCGAGATAGGTAACATTCACTAGCCTCCGTGCCCCACCCCTCTCAGGGGGATGGGGGCTTTTTTAATTCGTTGACAAAACCGCAGGTTAACAGAGAATACCTACCTATCTATAGCTTTTATCACAGGACATATTTTTCAATTCCTTGTATATGAGACGCGCCACGCGGTAGCTTCATATCAAACCAACACCACAGGTTTTCTACATCTTTCGCACCACGGAGGTCTAAGACCCACATGACGCTCAAGAAGACGCTCGCTGCTCTCTCTGTCGCTACCCTGCCGCTCACCCTCGCGGCCTGTGGTGGCGACAACTCCGGTTCAGACTCTGCTTCCGGCTCCGGCGATGGCATCGTCACCGTCAACGGCTCCGAGCCGCAGAACCCGCTGATCCCGGCCAACACCAACGAGACCGGCGGTGGACGCATCGTCGATTCCATCTACGCTGGCCTGGTCTACTACGACGGCGACGGCGAAGCCCAGAACGAGCTGGCTGAATCCATCGAGCCAAATGAGGACAACACCGAGTTCACCGTCAAGCTCAAGGAGTCGAAGTTCTCCGACGGCTCCCCGGTCACCGCCAAGAACTTCGTAGACGCCTGGAACTACGCCGTGGCCAACGACCAGCTCAACGCTTCCTTCTTTGCCAACATCAAGGGCTTCGAGGAAGGCGTGAAGGAGATGGAGGGCCTCAAGGTCGTCGACGACCATACCTTCACCATCGCCCTGAACAGCCCTGAGCAGGACTTCCCGGCGCAGCTGGGCTACTCCGCGTTCTACCCGCTGCACGAGTCCGCACTGGAGGACATGGATGCCTTCGGCCAGAACCCGATTGGTAACGGCCCGTACAAGCTGACCGAGTGGAACCACAACCAGGACGCCACCGTCGTCCCGAATGAGGAGTACAAGGGCGGCCAGACCCCGCAGAACGACGGCATCAAGTTCGTCTTCTACGCCGGTCAGGACGCAGCCTACGCCGACTTGCTGGCAGGCAACCTGGACGTCCTCGACGCCGTCCCGGACTCCGCTTTCGACGTCTACGAGGCCGACCTCGGTGACCGTGCCGTGAACCAGCCAACCGCCGTGTTCCAGTCCTTCACCTTGGGTGAGAACCTCGAGCACTACTCCGGCGAGGAAGGCGTGCTGCGTCGCCAAGCCATCTCCCACGCCATCAACCGCGAGGAGATCACGGACACCATCTTCAAGGGCACCCGCACCCCGGCCAAGGACTTCACCTCCCCGGTTATGCCGGGCTACTCCGAGGACATCAAGGGCAACGAGGTCCTGAAGTATGACCCGGAGAAGGCCAAGAAGCTGTGGGCCGAGGCTGACAAGATCAACAAGTGGGATAACCCGACCCTGGAGATTGCCTACAACTCCGACGGCGGCCACAAGAGCTGGGTGGACGCGACCACCAACTCCATCAAGAACACCCTCGGCATCGAGGCGGTCGGCGCGCCGTACCCGGACTTCAAGTCCCTGCGTGATGAAATTACCAACCGCACCATCAAGTCCGCCTTCCGCACCGGCTGGCAGGCAGACTACCCGAGCCAGGCCAACTTCCTCACCCCGCTGTACAAGACCGACGGTTCTTCTAACGACGGCGACTACAGCAACCCGGAGTTTGACAAGCTTCTCGACGAAGCCCTGACCTCCTCCTCCGAGGAAGAGGCCAACAAGAAGTACACCGAGGCCCAGGAAGTCCTGTTCAAGGATCTGCCGGCCATCCCGCTGTGGTACTCCAACGCCACCGGCGGCTACTCCGAGAACGTCGACAACGTCGTGTTCTCCTGGAAGTCCCAGCCGGTGTACTACAACATCACCAAGAAGTAACGCCACTTCCGCTACTTCCCACGACCCCCGCAGCCACCGTGGAGCGGGGGTCGCCCCACGTTTTCACTCATAAGTGTGATTCGAAACGCGCTATAGATTTCTCGCAGACTTGGATCACACACTAAAATTCTTATGAGCTACGTAGGCGCCTGCTAAGAAGGCGTCGACAAGCACCTGCCCACAACGAGTAAAGGACCACACTATGCTGCGCTATATCGGGCGCCGAGTGCTCCAGATGATCCCGGTGTTCTTCGGAGCCACCCTACTCATCTATGCGCTCGTCTTCTTGATGCCCGGCGACCCCGTCGAAGCCCTTGGCGGTGACCGCGGCCTTACCGAGGCTGCCCGCGCCCGCATCGAGGCGGAATACAACCTAGACAAGCCGTTCATCATTCAGTATCTGCTCTACATCAAGGGCATCTTCATGCTGGACTTCGGCACGACCTTCTCCGGCGTCCCCGTAACCCAAGTGATGGCCAACGCCTTCCCGGTCACGGTGAAGCTCACCGTCATGGCCATCATCTTTGAATCCGTCTTCGGCATCCTCTTCGGCGTCCTCGCCGGCATGCGCCGCGGTGGCTTCTTCGATTCCACCGTGTTGGTCATCTCCCTGCTCGTCATCGCAGTGCCGTCCTTCGTCATCGGCTTCGTCTTCCAGTACCTCGTGGGCATCAAGTGGGGTGTCCTGCCGGTCACCGTCGGAGCGAACGCCACCGTGAAGTCCCTCCTCATGCCGGCCATGGTGCTCGGCGCGCTCTCCCTGGCCTACGTCATTCGCCTGACCCGCCAGTCCGTGGCTGAGAACCTGCGCGCCGACTACGTGCGCACCGCTCGCGCGAAGGGCCTGTCCAACGGCGCGGTGACCCTCCGCCACGTGCTGCGCAACTCGCTGATTCCCGTGGCCACCTTCATCGGTGCTGATATCGGCGCGCTCATGACCGGCGCCATCGTGACCGAAGGCATCTTCGGTATCAACGGCGTCGGCGGCACGATGTACCAGGCCATCCTGCGCGGTGAGCCAACCACGATTGTCTCCTTCACCACGGTGCTGGTGATCATCTACATCATCGCCAACCTGCTCGTTGACCTCCTGTACGCCGTACTTGATCCGAGGATCCGCTATGCCTAATTTCGAGAAAAACACCCCCTACCCGGGCCAAGAGCACTTCGTCTCGGAAACCGATGAAACGGGCCTCGGCGCCGTCGACGCCGTCAAGGACGAGTCCGCCCCGTCCTCCCAGTGGGGCGAGGCCTGGCGCTACCTGCGCCGCCGCCCGCTGTTCTGGATCGCGGCCGTGATGATCCTCGTGGCCATCCTCTTAGCCATCGCACCGGGTCTTTTCACTAGCACCGACCCGCGCCTGTGCGAGCTGTCCAAGTCCCTCGACCCCGCCGAGGCGGGCCACCCCTTCGGCTTCAACCGCCAGGGCTGCGACATTTACGCCCGCGTGATCTACGGTGCGCGCGCGTCGGTTGCCGTCGGCGTCTTGACCACCATCCTCGTCGTGGTGCTGGGCTCCTTGATCGGCGCCATCGCCGGCTTCTTCGGCGGCTGGATTGACTCCGTCCTTTCCCGCATTACCGACATCTTCTTCGCCATCCCGCTGGTGCTCGCCGCCATCGTGGTCATGCAGATGTTCAAGGAGCACCGCACCATCGTCACGGTGGTCTTGGTGCTCGGCCTCTTCGGCTGGGTCTCCATCGCCCGCATCACGCGCGGCGCGGTGGTCTCCATCAAGAACGAGGAGTTCGTCCAGTCCGCCCGCTCCATCGGCGCGTCGAGCTGGCGCATCCTGTTCAGCCACATCCTGCCGAACGCCGCCGCGCCCATCATCTCCTATGCCACCGTGGGCTTGGGCACCTACATCGTCGCGGAGGCCACGTTGTCCTTCCTGGGCATCGGCTTGCCCTCGACGTTCGTGTCCTGGGGCGGCGATATCTCTGACGCGCAGGCTTCACTGCGCGTTGCTCCGGCAGTCCTGTTCTACCCGGCAGGTGCTTTGGGCCTGACCGTGTTGAGCTTCATCATGATGGGTGACGTCGTCCGCGATGCACTCGATCCGAAGGCGAGGAAGCGCTAATGACTAACTCTCCACTTCTTGAAATGAAGGACGTCCACATCTCCTTCACCACCTCCACCGGTGTGGTCGAGGCAGTGCGTGGCGTCAACATGTCCATCTACCCGGGCCAGTCCGTGGCCATCGTGGGCGAGTCCGGATCCGGTAAGTCCACCACGGCGATGTCCATCCTGGGCCTGCTGCCGGGCACCGGCAAGGTCACCGGCGGCCAGATCCTCTTCGAGGGCGAGGACATCACCCACTACGACAACAAGCAATTCGAGTCGCTGCGCGGTGACAAGATTGGCTTGGTCCCGCAGGATCCGATGTCCAACCTCAACCCGGTGTGGCGCATCGGCACCCAGGTCGAGGAATCTCTCAAGGCCAATCACGTGGTGGAGGGCTCCGAGCGCCACCAGCGCGTCGTCGAGCTTTTGGAGGAGGCCGGGCTTCCCGACGCCGAACGCCGCGCCAAGCAGTACCCCCACGAGTTCTCCGGCGGTATGCGCCAGCGCGCGCTCATCGCGATCGGCCTGGCTGCACGCCCGAAGCTGCTCATCGCCGACGAGCCCACCTCAGCCCTCGACGTGACGGTGCAGAAAACCATCCTGGATCACCTGGAGCACCTCACCGAAGAGCTGGGTAACGCGGTGCTCTTCATTACCCACGACCTGGGCCTGGCCGCCGAGCGCGCGGAGCACCTCGTCGTTATGCACCGCGGCCGCATTGTGGAATCGGGCCCCTCGCGCGAGATCCTGCGCTCCCCGCAGCACCCGTACACGCGCCGGCTTGTCGACGCCGCCCCCTCCCTCGCCTCCTCCCGCATCCGCGCGGCCAAGGAGGCCGGGGTGGAGGCCAAGGAGCTTAAGACCGGCGTGGCCAACGGTGCCGTCGTCAAGCAGGGCACCGCAACTGAGGACTCTGCTTCCGCGCAGGCTCCGGTGATTTCTGTCCGCAACCTCACCAAGGAATTCGATATCCGCGGCCAGCGCGGTGGAAAGAAGCTGCTCAAGGCTGTCGACGACGTCTCCTTCGACATCCGCCGCGGCACCACCCTGGCACTGGTGGGCGAGTCCGGTTCCGGTAAGTCCACGGTGGCCAACATGGTGCTGGGCCTTTTGGAGCCGACCTCCGGCACCATCGAGTTCGAAGGCCGCGATACCTCGACGCTGTCGAAGAAGGAGCTGTTTAAACTCCGCCGCAAGATGCAGGTGGTTTTCCAGAACCCCTACGGTTCGCTGGACCCGATGTACTCGATTTACAAGTGCATCGAGGAACCTATGGCCCTGCACAAGGTGGGCTCGCGCAAGGAGCGTGAGGCCCGCGTTGCCGAGCTTCTCGACATGGTCTCCATGCCCCGTTCCGCCATGCGCCGCTACCCCAACGAGCTCTCCGGCGGCCAGCGCCAGCGTATCGCTATTGCCCGTGCGCTGGCGCTGCGCCCGGAGGTCATCGTCCTCGATGAGGCTGTCTCCGCCCTGGACGTGTTGGTGCAGAACCAGATCATCCAGCTGCTCGCGGAGCTGCAATCGGAGCTCAGCCTGTCCTACCTCTTCATTACCCACGACCTCGCGGTGGTCCGCCAGACTGCCGACGACGTCGTGGTCATGAAGAAGGGCCAGGCCGTCGAGCAGGGCACCGCCGACGACATCTTCGACAACGCCCAGCAGGAATACACCCGCAACCTCATCAACTCGGTTCCGGGCATGCACCTGGAAATCGGCACCGGCCACTAACCTACAACGCCGCCTAACCCGTCAGCCTTCATCCGGCTGGCGGGTTTCGCCTTTAAGGGGGGCTCGCTCTTTAAGGGCTAAGCGTCCCGTTGCTCCTACTGCGTCTGACGGCAGTCGAATCGCGACCAGGATCCCCGATTTCCCCGCGCACCATGCTGCGGTTTGCAGGGATCACCGATGTGCCCGTCAACCATCTTTGGGTTGGCGGGATCGGTAGTTGGCGTTGTCCTCTCTGTGTTTAGTGGCTGTGGGTGTTAGCTGCTGTCGGGTGGTTCCTCTGGTGGTTGTCCTGCTTGTTCGGCGGCGAGTCTGGCTACTGCTTCTTGGTATTCGGGCATTGCGGTGATTGGTGTGCCCCAGGGTGGGATGAAGCTGACCCCGGTGTTAAGCCGGTACATGTAGCCGCGCCCGGTAGGCCTTTGTGGGTCATCATCATTGATCCCGTTGTGGTAGGCGCACAAGAACGTCAGGTTCTTGATGTTGGTGTAGCCTCCTGCCTGCCAGGGGATGAGGTGATGGACTTGGCAGTAATCAGCGGGCTTATTGCAGCCTGGTCTAGAACACGTGTGGAATTCAGCATGCAGGGTAAGGCGTTGTTTGAAGTTTGCCCCTCGTGATAGCCGCCAGGTGTCGATGGGTCCTTCAATGGGGTGCACGATGGTGGCATACCCTATTTCGGCGAATTTGTGGGTGAGGAATTCTGCCCCGGTCATGCGCCCGCCGTTAGTGAGGTTGAGTTCGATGTCGTCCCCGTCACCGTTGATGATCTGGTCGAGCTCGTTGAGGGTGACGATGACTTGGGTGCGCACCGCAGGCTTGGAACCGGTGCCCTCTTTGAAGAAGATGTCGTTGGCGGCTTGAAGCAGGTCGGTGGTGTTGGTGGACTCTAAGACGCCGCGCATGTTGGCGATCGTGGTGGCGTCGTCAGTAATGGAGAGTGTGTTGGGGCCTTGTTCCCGGTAGGTGATGCGCACGCCTGGTTTGGCTATGCGTTTGGAGCGTAGTTCTTTCAGTCGTGTGGCGGCGACGGTGGGGATGCGGTGTGCGGGAGTGGCGGCGAGTTTGACTCGCAGGTTCCAGGCATCGAGGGTCTTTTTCACCTTGGACGTGTAGGACTCGATGAGGGTAAGAGTGCCCAGGCTGTGGCGTTGTTGAAGTGCTGCTTGACGGGCTTTGCGTTGTTTGCCACTGAAGCGGGTGGGGCCGAAATAAACCTGGTTAAGGTTTGCAAGCTCGGCAGCATCGGAAGCAGAGGCGCCGAGCGCGCGGAGCTCATCGGGTGAGCCAGGTATATGTTCCACCAGCGCAATCCCCGAGTTGCGTAGGCGGATGTAGGTTTCAATATCCCCCATGAGCACAGAGACTAAAACAGCACCGTGGGCCCCGCAACCGGAAGAAGAAACTACCTGGTCTTAGCCGACGCAGGAGCCGGTTGGGGTGGCGTCGACAAGCTGCGTGACGTCACCCACGTGGCCGCGCACCTCGTCCGCGGTAAGCGCATAGCCCGTATCGGAATCCTCCACGGAAGCACCAAACACAACGCCGAGCACCTGACCCTCCGGGTTGATCATCGGACCGCCGGAATTGCCCTGCCGGATGCTACCGCGCACCGTGTAGGCATCGCGCTCCACGCGGCCCGTGGAGTAGATATCCGGACCAGCGATGGTGAGACGGTCGCGCACGCGCGCCGGCTCCGCCGTGAACGGCCCCGACTGCGGGAAGCCCAAGACGATGGCATCGTCCCCGGTAGCAGCCGCTTGTTCCGCCCACGGCAAAGGATCCAATCCCAGGCCCGGGCTATGCAGCACAGCAATGTCTACGTCCGAGTTGTAATACACCACGTCCGCTTCCTTGAGGCCAAGGACCGTATCGAGGCGAACCTTATCCGTGCCCGCCACCACGTGGGCGTTCGTGATGACGTAGTCCGGCTCCGTCACAAAGCCCGAGCCCATGAGGCGGCGCGAGCATGCCTCGGCATCACCCAGCACGTGAATGACGGAAGGCCGCACGCGTTCTGCGAGTTTGGGATCCCCAATGTTTACCGCCGGCGCATCCACCTCGACATCGGCGCCAGATCGCTGCCAGGGCGATACCAACGGCGGCAACCCGGACTCGTTGAGGAGCGCAGCCAAGCCATTCGGCAGCGCCGCCAGGCGCGAAGGCGCCACCGCATTCAGCGAGCTCAGCACACGCGATTCACGCAGCGCCTGCCCCGGCTGGCCGCCCAGGTTGGAGGCCAAGGGCAAGGACACCAGCCAAATCACCACGATGGCCGCCGCGGCTTGGAAGACCGCGCCAATCGATGAATCCACGCGCTGCCCCGAGCGGGTTCGCATGCGGTCCCGCAGCGCCATGCCAAGCGACGTCCCCACCAGCTGCCCCAGCCCCACCAGCAAAATCAGCACGCCGACAGCCAGCAAAAAGCGCACGGCCGCCTGGTCCGTCAGCCCCATCACCAGCGGGGCAACCACGGTTCCTAAAACCAACCCCGCAATGATTCCCACCGCTGCGAGGACCGCCGCTAAAGCGCCCTGCCGCCAGCCCACACGCACGGCAAGGAGCACGGCAATAACGATCAGGATGTCAACAGCTAGGGACACAGAGGAATTACTTTCTTAAGGGCTAAAGGGCAGAAACTAGCCTATCTTCTCATTATTCAAAGAGCGATTGAGTGAGTCACGCAGATCATGAACCATATTTTCATCCCATTCCACGCTCCAGCCCGCATGGTCCAGCAGCCCGGAGAGCACTCCCGCGGTAAACCCCCACACCACGTATCCCCGTGCCCGGAAGGCCGGCCCCTTCCAGCGGCTCAAGCCCACCATCATGCGGTTGGCCGGATCCGCCAGCTCCCGCAGCGGGACGGTGAAGACATCGTCGGTCTCCGCCGGGCTCGCCGGCCACACGGTGCCCGGTTCATGCCAATACGCCAGGACCGGGCTCACGGTGTTGCCGGTAGCCCGGATGTCCAGCTTGCCCCACTGCTCAAGAGGGGTGACCGTGGAGCGGTCGAGGCCGGTTTCTTCCTCGGCTTCGCGCAGGGCGACGTCGACAAGCGAGGCGTCCCCCTCCTCCCTACGCCCGCCGGGAAAGGCAATCTGGCCGGAGTGCGAGCGCATCGACGGCGAGCGGTGCGTGAGCAGCACCTCACCATCCTCAAAACTGGTGCCCTTCAGCAGCACCAACACTGCCGATTCACGCCGGCGCTTGGCGGCCGGGACATGCCGAATGAGGCGTTCTTGGACCTTGTCTGTATCAACCCCGAGCGCCGGGCGCAGCCACTCCGGGGCATGGGCAGGAAAGAGGCGGCTCACTTGAGAACCTCCTCGACGGCCTCCTCCAAATCTTCTGCGGAGTCGAACGGCTTCACAAACTTCTCCTCCACCGTGCCATCGCGCACCACCAGGGTGATGGGGATAACGCCCGGCAACCCGAGCTCACCTGCGAAGGCGCCGTCATCGTCTTGGTAGCTGGGGATATCTACCTGCAGATCGCTGAGAAGAGCGGCCCCGTTGGCAGCGTTCGCGTCCGCATGCACGCCGACGACATTCCACGTCGGGTGCGCTCGCGCAAGGTCTTCGAAGAAGGGCAGCTCCGTGCGGCACGGTTCGCACCACCACGCCCACACAGTAACGATCTGGACGTTCTTGGCCGCCGCAGTACCGGCCGCACCCAAGCACGGAAGATCCACACCCGCAAGCGGTCCCTCGGGGCATTTGGGGCGCTTGGCCACCTCTTGCTCCTGCGCCTCGGGGAGGGCAACCTCCGGCTCATCATTCTCAAGCAGGTTCACCACGCCGACGAACGCGAGCGCCGCCAGCGCGACAATGGCAGCGATGCTCGCCTTCACGTATCCGGGCCACCGAGAATATTGGCTCATTGCTCCACCTTAACCTCGCGAGGGGCACCATGGGGCAAGGACGCAGGCCGCGCACTGTGGCTTTCGCGCGGTGCACACGCGCCGTCCATGGAGGATGAGGCGGTGCGAAAACACCGTTTGCTCCTCTTCGGGCACGCGCTTGGCGACGTCTCTCTCAATCGCCCTCGGAGTCTTCGCCTCGGTCAACCCAAGACGCTGGCTCAGGCGCGTGACGTGGGTATCCACCGTGATCCCCGGCAGGCCGAAGGCATTGCCGCGCACCACCAGCGCGGTCTTGCGCCCGACGCCGGGCAGGGAGGTGAGCTCGTCGATGCCGCGGGGCACCTGCCCATCGAAGTCCGCGACGAGCTTTTCTCCGATGCCTAACAGGTGGCCGGCCTTCGTGCGCTGGAATCCGAGCGGGCGGAGGATGCGCTCGAGGTCAGCACGGTCCGCGGCCGCGTAATCCGGTGCGGAAGGATACCGAGCAAAAAGCTCCGGGGTGACCTGGTTGACGCGGGCATCCGTGCACTGCGCCGAGAGCACCGTAGCAATAAGTAGCTCGAGCGGCGTGGTGAAATCTAGCTCGCAATCGGCGTCGGGATATTCATCCGCCAAGGCGGTACGAATATGAACGATGCGAGCGGCCTCGTCAGCGTCATCGTGGTGCACGGGAAGGTCAGGGGACATAAAAGAGATCTTAGTGACGGCGGCTAGAATGAGAAGCATGATTTCGCTCGTCATCTTTGTGCCGCTGTGCCTCGCGCTGTTTGCCATCCTCATGGAGAAACTTGAGGCGACGGCCTTCGAAAACTAAATAGACCATTCAAGGCGTGTGATTATTTTTCACGTTGGTGGAAATAGTGACTAATTACACTGTATGATATTGTGCAGTGCCTCGTGGCGCACTGGAGACTAGGTGCGTCAAATCAAACCAAACCAGCTTGTGTCCCAGTGTTTTCCGGGCTGCGCAGGCTTTAAGGAGTAACAGTGGAAGGCGTACAGGACATTCTCTCCCGCGCTGGCATTTTCCAGGGCGTCGATCCGGTAGCAGTACAGAACCTTATTGAGCAGATGGAAACCGTCCGTTTCCCGCGCGGCACCACCATTTTCGAGGAAGGTGAGCCGGGAGACCGCCTCTACATCATCACCTCGGGCAAGATTAAGCTCGCCCGCCACGCCCCGGATGGCCGCGAGAACCTCCTGACCGTGATGGGCCCGTCCGATATGTTCGGCGAGCTCTCCATCTTCGATCCGGGCCCGCGCACCTCTTCCGCTGTCTGCGTCACTGAGGTCACCGCAGCCACGATGAACTCTGAGATGCTCAAGCAGTGGGTAGCCGATCATCCGGCAATTGCTCAGCAGCTTCTGCGCGTGCTGGCCCGCCGTCTGCGCCGCACGAACGCCAACCTGGCGGACCTCATCTTCACCGACGTGCCAGGCCGCGTGGCCAAGACCCTGCTGCAGCTGGCTAACCGCTTCGGTGTGCAGGAGGGCGGCGCGCTGCGCGTGAACCACGACCTCACCCAGGAAGAGATCGCCCAGCTCGTTGGCGCTTCCCGTGAGACCGTGAACAAGGCTCTGGCCACCTTCGCTCACCGCGGCTGGATCCGCTTGGAGGGCAAGTCGGTGCTCATCGTCGATACCGAGCACTTGGCCCGCCGCGCACGCTAGGTCTTAAAGGCCGAGCCCGCCTATGCGGCCCTCGGCCTTCGACTTGTCCTAACGCAAAATCCCCCGAGAATTTCTCGGGGGATTTTCCTATGTAGTGCTTTAGTTCTGAGCCGCGAGGTACTTCAGCGCGGTGCGCGTCGACTGCTCAGCTGCGTGACGCAGGACCGGATCGACATCGTCATACATCTCATCAACGAGAGTCTTGACGTCGACGTCCTCACCCAAGCGCCCACGGACCTCCTTGATCTGGTCCAGGCGGTGGTGGCGACGGTCAATGTACTTGCGGGCAACCGCGGAGGTGTCCTCCAAGTCCGGGCCGTGGCCCGGGAAGAGCGCCACGTCCTTGCCGCGTTCTTCCAGAAGATCCAGGGTCTTCAGGTAATCAGCCAAGTCGCCATCCGTCTCAGACAGCAGCACGGTGTGGCGGCCTGCGATGGTGTCACCGGTCAGGATGCCCTCCAGGGTGGAGTTCTTCGCTTCCGCGGACCACACAAAGAAGCAGGTGGAATCTGCGGTGTGACCCGGGGTGTGAACGACCTCAAGCTGCGGGGTGATGCCGTCGACGGTGATCACTTCTCCGTCGACAAGCGCGTCGCCCCCATTGCAGTAATTCGGATCGAAAGAGCGAATGGGAGCGCCGGTGAGCTGACGCAGGCGCTGGGCGCCTGATGCGTGATCATCGTGGCGGTGGGTAAGAAGGATCAGCGCAACCTCGCCCGCCTTCGCGGTCACGACGTTGAGATGACCTTCATCCTCCGGGCCCGGATCAACCACAATGGCGCGGGAATCTTCCCCAGCGCGGATGATCCACGTATTGGTGCCTTCCAAAGCGGTGTAACTGGGATTATCGCACAGCACGACACCGACGGACTGGCTCACGGGACGCAGTTGGCTATATGCAGGATGCTCCATGGTTCTAACCCTATCCGATTACTCAGCGATTTCTACGATGACTTCGATCTCAACGGGGGAATCTTTCGGTAGGACCGCTACCCCCACCGCAGAACGCGCGTGGATTCCGGCATCTCCGAAGACCTCACCCAAGAAGTCGGAAGCACCATTGATGACCGCAGCTTGCTCAGTAAAGGAGGGGTCCGAAGCCACGAATCCAACCACCTTCACCACGCGGGTTACGTGATCAAGACCTACGAGACCATCGATTGCAGCCAAAGCGTTCAGCACGGCCACACGTGCCAATTCTTGCGCCTTTTCTAGGCTCACCTCTGCGCCGACCTTGCCGGAAGCCGGCAATTCACCGCCCACGACGGGCAGCTGGCCAGAGGTCCACACCTGGTTTCCCACGCGGGTAGCTGGGATATAGGACGCGAGGGGGACAGCGACAGAAGGCAGCTCGACGCCGAGCTCTTCAAGGCGGGCAAGCGCACCCATTAGGACTCCTCCACAGGACGCTTGAAATAGGCGACAACATTCTCCGGGTTCATACCCGGGGTGATGGTGACGAGCTCCCAGCCGTCCTCACCCCAGGAATCGAGGATTTGTTTCGTCGCGTGCGTAAGAACCGGCGCGGTGGCATATTCCCATTTAGTCATGGGCTCAATGCTACTAAATACCGATGAGTTCGCCACCCTCAGCGAGGTAATGGGCCCAGCTCGTGATGTGCGGGTTCTTGCGCAGAAGGGCGCGGCGCTGACGCTCCGTGAGGCCGCCCCACACGCCGAACTCCACGCGATTATCAAGCGCATCCGCGCGGCACTCATTGAGCACCGGGCAATGGCGGCAGATTACTGCAGCTTTACGCTGCTCAGCTCCTCGTACAAAGAGTGCATCAGGATCACCGTTGCGGCACTTAGCTTGGGTAACCCACTCACCACGCTCTGTGGTTAACGAGGCATTCTTTACCATTGCGGACCGTCCTGCACCTTTGACACTGACTGCCATGGCTAGGTAACTCCTTCCAAGCTCACCCCCGTCGAGCTCAAAGATCATGAATAACCCTCTATCCGACGGAATATTATGTACCCTTGGTAAGTCTATTCACAGACCGGTATACCTGTCTAACAGGTCACACTTTAGGGGGGTCTCCCGGATATCCTCCTAAACCACTAGTGTGTGGAGGGTGACTGTGATCAAATCCCTGGGAAAGCTCGTCCTGTCCACAGCACTGGTCGGCATCCTCATCGCGCTGGCCATCGCCCCCGTCGCTGGCGTCAGCGGTGTCGCCGTGGCCAGGACCAATGAGACGATGCAATCAGACGTCCAGGATCTCACCAACGGTGATACCCCCGGCGTGAGCACCATCTTGGATGCCAAGGGCAACCCCCTTGCGTATATCTATGAGCAGCGCCGCCATCCAGTGAAACCGGATGAGATCTCGGACGCCATGAAGAAGGCAGTGGTGGCTATCGAGGACCGCCGTTTCTATGAGCACGAGGGCGTCGACTTGCAGGGCAATGTCCGTGCGTTGTGGACCAACCTGGTTGCGGGCGGTGTCTCCCAGGGCGCATCCACGCTTGACCAGCAGTACGTAAAGAACTACCTCCTTTTGGTCAACGCGACTACCGACGAAGAACGTCAGGCCGCGACCGAACAATCCGTGGCCCGTAAGCTGCGCGAAATGCGCATGGCTACGGACATCGATGCCCGGCTCTCCAAGGATGAGATCCTCACCAACTATCTCAACCTCGTCCCCTTTGGAAACCACTCCTTCGGCGTTGAGGCCGCTAGCCGCACCTACTTCGGAACCGATGCCGCGCACCTCACCGTGCCGCAGGCTGCGATGCTCGCCGGCATGGTGCAATCCTCGGAATACCTCAACCCCTATACCAACGAAGAAGGCGTAACTGAGCGCCGCAACGTGGTACTCCAAGCCATGGTTGATAACGGCTCCCTTTCCCAGGAGGACGCCGACGCCTTTTCCCAGCAGCCACTCGGCGTGTTGGACAGCCCTGCAACCCTGGCTAACGGCTGCATCGGCGCGGGCGATCGCGGCTTCTTCTGCGACTATGTGCTGGAATACCTCAACGAAAAAGGCATCGACCGCGAGCACCTTGCGCGTGGCGGTCTGACCGTTAAGACCACGCTTGACCCCGACGTCCAAGACCAAGCGCTCAACGCAGTGCGAAGCAACACCGCCCCGGATGCGGCGGGCGTGGCGGAGGTCATGAACGTTATCAAGCCGGGCACCGATTCCCGCAAGGTCCTAGCCATGGTGTCGTCGCGCACCTATGGGCTCGACCTGAACAACAATGAAACCCTTCTGCCCCAGCCCAATTCTTTGGTGGGCAACGGCGCAGGCTCCGTGTTCAAACTCTTTACCGCCGCGGCCGCCCTGGAGGCGGGCTACGGCATCAAGGACAAGCTGGCCGTGCCCAATCGCTACGAAGCGGAAGGCCTGGGATACGGCGGCGCAGCTAACTGCCCGCCCAACAAGTACTGCGTGGAAAACTCCGGCAGCTACGCCTCCACGATGACCATGCAGGACACGCTGGCCTACTCCCCCAACACCCCCTTCATCCAACTCACCGAGCAACTTGGCGTCGAGCGCCTGGTCGACATCGCCGTCAAGCTCGGCCTGCGTTCTTATGAAGAACCCGGCAGCTACGACGGCGAGTCCTCCCTCGCCGACCACATTAAAGACTCCAACCTCGGCTCCTTCACGCTCGGCCCGACAGCAGTGAATGCACTGGAGCTGTCTAACGTGGGCGCGACGGTGGCGTCGCAAGGCATGTGGTGCGAGCCCAACCCCATCGAGGAAGTCACGGACTCCCACGGCAACGAGGTCTACCTCAAACACACGCCGTGCGAACGCGCAGTGGACAAGGAAGTGGCAAAGGCGCTGGAAAACAACATGACCGCCGATACCGAAAAGGGAACCGCCTCCGACTCGGCACGCGCTGCCGGCTTCAGCGGCCAGGCCGCCGCCAAGACCGGTACCACCGAGTCCAACCAGTCCTCGGCTTTCCTTGGATTCAACTCGGCAGTCGCTGCCGCACCGTACATCTACAACGACGGGACCACCACGAGCCCGCTGTGCACCGGCCCGGTACGCCAGTGCCCCAGCGGCAACCTCTTCGGCGGCAAGGAGCCGGCGGCAACCTTCTACACCATGGCCGCGCGCGTCCCCGAAGCACAGAAAGGCACGGTGCCCGATTACGACCGGGCCTACGACTCCGGCAAGGTTTCGCCGCTTATCGACGGCGTGAAGGGCAAGTCCGAAAGCCAAGCCCGTTCCGCGCTGGAGAAAGCCGGATACAAGGTCAGGACCACCGAGGTCCCCGCGCCCGGCGTGGGCTACGGCAAGGTAGTTCGCGTCATCACCGGTCCATCCGGCGCGAAGAAGGGCGCGGAGGTCACGCTCCAGCTTTCCGACGGCTCCGCGAGCGACTCCTCCGATTCTGCGAGCACGAGCCCAGTAGCCTGGGACTCCAACTCGGGCTCCCCGTCCGCACCGAGCGGCGGCGAGCCGGGAGGCGGCCAGTCCGACCCACTATTCACTCAAGAAGACGTTGACCGCTTCACGAATGATGTGCGGAGCTTCTTCGGGCTCTAGCGCATTAGTTCAGGGCGGCCTTCACGGCCGTGGACAGGCGCTTGCCGTCCGCGCGTCCGGCAGCCTTGGCGGTGGCCACCTTCATGACGTTACCCATCTGCTTGATGGTCGCCGGCTCACCGGAGTCCTTCTCAACCTCGGCGATGGATTCTTTAACAAGGGCGTTCAGGGAGTCGTCGTCAAGCTGCTCCGGCTGGTAGGCCTCGAAGAAGGGGACGTCGACAAGCTCCGCCTCCGCCAACTCCGGGCGGCCATTCTCCGCGTAAACCTCTGCGGACTCGCGGCGCTTTTTAATCTCACGGGCGATGACCTTGAGGATGTCCTCATCGGTGATCTCGTGGCGAGAACCGGAAGTTTCCTCCGCCTGGATGGCAGACAGCAGAGAACGGATGGCGCTCGTACGGGCCTTGTCCTTGGACTTCATCGAGGTCTTAAGGTCAGCGCGGATAGTTTCTTTCAACTCACTCATGCCCTTCAATCTACGCCAGCCAGCCAGGTAGTGTGGTGAGGGTGAAGATTTTCCCTGTCCTTGGCGGACTCGCCGCCGCCGGCCTGGGCACTGCCGCATGGGCGCACTCAGAGCTCACCAAGTTCGAGCTCAAGGAGTACACCCTGCCGCTGCTGGAGCCCGGCACGCTGCGCGAGGAGTCCGAGTTCCGCATCCTGCACGTGTCCGACCTCCACATGATTCCGGGCCAGCGCGCCAAAATCGAGTGGGTCTCAGGCCTCGACACCCTCGACCCGCACCTGGTGATCAATACCGGTGACAATCTTTCCGACGAGCGCGGCGTCCCCGAGGTCCTCCGCGCGCTTGGCCCGCTGCTGAGCCGCCCGGGAATGTTCTGCTTTGGCACCAATGATTACTGGGCGCCGCGCATCCCGAATCCCTTCAACTACCTGATTGGGAAGAAGAACGAGCCCTCTTATGTGAACCTGCCGTGGAAGGGCATGCGCGCGGCCTTCCTTGAGCACGGCTGGCACGATGCCAACCAGGCTCGCGTGGAATTCAAGGTGGGCGATGTTCGCCTGGCTGCCGCCGGTGTGGACGACCCACACCATGATCTGGATGACTACTCGGAAATCGCCGGCGCCCCGAACGAGGATGCCGACCTTTCCTTGGCGCTCCTGCACTCCCCGGAACCCCGCGTCTTGGAGAAGTTCGCCGCTGACGGCTACCAGCTGTCCTTGTCGGGGCACACGCACGGCGGCCAGTTGTGCCTGCCGTTTAAGGTGTTGGGCTCGCGCTCCATCGTGACTAACTGCGGCATCGACCGCGTCCGCGCCCAGGGCCTGCACCTGTTCGGAGAGATGTACATGCATGTCTCCAACGGGTTGGGCACCTCGAAGTTCGTTCCCTTCCGGGTGTTCTGCCGCCCGTCGGCCACGCTTCTGCGTATCACTGAGAAGGCCGCCTAGGGATACCCCCTCCACGCTGCCGTTTTGTCCTTTCAGACCGGGGTGAGTTACAGTATTCCGGTACCGCTTAGAGCGAGACACCGGGATATGGCGCAGCTTGGTAGCGCGCTTCGTTCGGGACGAAGAGGTCGCAGGTTCAAATCCTGTTATCCCGACCATTAAACCCGCAGGAAACTGCGGGTTCTTTTTCGTTTTCACCTCTAAAAGAGGGGTTAAGGGAGAAGCGTAAACAACGTGACGCGCTGCACCCCATCGACCGGGACATACCGCGTCCGAGTTTTCTTCCCTGACCAACATCGTGACCGAAGCCAATGAGATTGGTAAGTTCGGCTAGCTCTGCAAACATGACCAGGTTTATTCTTCGTACTGAGAGCGCACCGCACCAGGACCAAGACGAACAGTGCAGCAGTTGAAGCACCGGGTCACAGTTAGGTCAGCCTAGACCTCCTCAGGGCAAATGCCGAGGGCACATCCCCCTCTTCCGCGATTGAAGGTACCGCATCAGTAGAAAGCCACCAATTGCCGACGCGTAAATACACATATATACTCACAGAAGTACGCCAGGCGTTGAGCCGCGAGGCAAGAATACCCCGGGCAACAACTCCGAGAGCCGATGCTTAGCATCGGCTCTCGTGCCATTTTCCGGAGTCACGGAGTTCGGCTTAAGGGACATTTCGTGTGGATTTGCGGCGTGTCGCACTAAGGGACATTTCGTGTGGATTTAGGAGCGTCCGGCCCAGCCTTTTCTTATGCCTAAGCTGGGGTTCCATTCGTTGTCGATGTGGGTGTCGAATGTGGCAGGTCGCCCGTCTGGGTGGCCGCGTCGTTTGAGTTCTTCTTTTGTCCAGGCCGCGTATGCCGCTCTCCCTAATTGCGCCCGAAGTCTTGATGCCTGGCTAGCCCCAATGGATGTGCAAGGGCTTCAGCGCCGAAGTCGCCATAGGAATTGACCTAACTGCACCAGCTGCGGCTTACCTACCACAGACCTAGTGTTATCCGGTGTTGATTTCAAAGATCGGGCCGTTGGAACCGATTCCAAATCAAGATCAAGGCATTATCCCAGGCTGCTCCAGTAATCCACATCGATCTATCCACACGAAATGTCCCTTAAGCCCGGAGTTCAATTTGCTGCTCGCATACCTTGACGAAATTGGTTCCCCTGGGTGTTCAGAAGACTGAAATGGTAGCGGTGTGGTGAGTATCTGGTAGCGCCTGAGTGAGTATCCGGTAGCGGTGTCTTACTCAGGCGTTGTTGGTGGTTATGTGTTGGTGGTGAGGCGCATGTTTGGT
>NZ_JBRBAU010000014.1:0-61712 GCF_053480195.1 Corynebacterium guaraldiae
GACCGAGGGTCCGGGTAAGGCTGAAATCGATAAGGACGGCAAGCTGATTGTTGACGTCGATAAGGGCGCTAAGCCTGGTGACAAGGTCGTCGTTGTTGTCAAGGACAAGGACGGCAAGGAGATCGACCGTGTAGTCGTTGAGGTTGAGAAGCCTTCTGAGAACCCTGACTGGAAGGACGACTCCGGTAAGCCTGGTGACAAGGTTGAGATCCCGAATAACGGTGGCAAGGTGCAAGACGGCACCACCGTTGAGACCGAGGGTCCGGGTAAGGCTGAAATCGATAAGGACGGCAAGCTGATTGTCGACGTCGATAAGGGCGCTAAGCCTGGTGACAAGGTCGTCGTTGTTGTCAAGGACAAGGACGGCAAGGAGATCGACAAGGTAGTCGTTGAGGTTGAGAAGCCGGGTGCTTCGTCCGATGGATCTGGTTCCTCTGACCTGTCGTCTAACCTGTCCCAGCGTTGCATCAACACTGGTTTGGGTGTTGGTATCCCGCTGTTGTTCCTGATTCCGGTTGGTCTGGCTTCCCAGATGAATATTCCGGGTCTGAAGGACTTTGTTGCTCCGATTAACAAGCAGATTCAGGATCTGAATACTCAGCTGCAGAAGCAGGCTGGTGTGTTTAATGGTCCGCTGGCTGGCAAGGTTGCTGGTATCGATGCGCAGCTGAAGCGCTTCGGTGCTGAGTATCAGCAGGTTGCTGGTGCTGTGGCTCTGATTGCTGCTGGTGCTCTGGCTATCGGCCTTATTGCTGATGCGTGTGCACCAGGTGCTGGTGGAGGCTCTTCCACAGGTTCCTCCAAGTAGGAGCGTCACAGGATGTGGTTCCTCTAAAACCACCGCCTAGGGAGGTGCGTTAACCTCCCCTCCAACTCGAGAGTGATGGAGTGGGGCACTGCGGTCGCGGTCTTGACTTCGACGGCGTGGCCTGCTCCATCTAGCTCTTCGTTAGAGCTCGAGTTACTTTGTTCGATAATTCCGAAATGCATTAAGTTATTTCCCTAGTCTTGGGTCTTTGCCGAAGCTTTGCCTTTCCTTAAGCTGATTCGAGCAAAGGCTCATGGCCGCCGGGGTTTTCGACGTCGGTGTGCAGCTACCCCGTCGCGTAGGTCAGAGGACGCGGCGGGGTACGTTCGTTTTTCTGCTCGGTGCAGCTCTCTCTTCCGGCAGAGGTAGATGTGCCCTCTTAGCTGTGGCTTGCTAAGCTAACGGTGCTTATAAAGGCTTATTAAGCGTGCTGAGCCGCTGCTTTTTGGAACCCGGCGGCTATGCATAAACGAAAAATAAACATCGTCACGGGTGCATCCTCGTATACCTTCACTGCGTTTATCCCCAAGTCATTCATTTGGGGGTCGCAGCGTCGTTGTGCGGGGAGGCTGAGATGTCGCGCTGCAGCGGCAAACCGTCGAACCTGATCCGGATAATGCCGGCGAAAGGGAGGAAAATGAACTCTGTATCTCATGGTGGATTCGTTGATGGAGCATCTGCGGCTGGTGCTGCTGCACCGCGCAGCTTGAATTGGCGCATCGTTGACATCGTCGTGGCCTCCGTGCTGGGCGTGGCGTGCGGTTTCGTGTTCCTGGTATGGAACACGGTGGGATACGCCTGGTTCGAGGCCATGGACGCGCTGACCCCGGGGCTGGGAGGCATCGCTACTGGTATCTGGTTGATTGGTGGCGTCATCGGTGGCCTGATTATCCGTAAGCCGGGCGCGGCGCTCTACGTGGAACTGCTGGCAGCCATCGTGTCCGCGGTGCTGGGATCCCAATGGGGCCCGAGCACGGTGTACTCCGGTATCGCGCAAGGCATAGGCGTGGAGATTGTGTTGGCTATCTTCCTGTACCGCCGTTTTGGTCTAGTCATTGCGATGCTTGGCGGCATGGCCGCTGGCTGGGGTGCGTTCGTGCTGGAGCTGTTTACTTCCGGAAACTTGGGCAAGACCCTGCAATTCAACCTCATCTACCTGGTGACGCTGAGCATCTCTGGAGCCATTTTGGCGGGTGCTGTGGGCTATGTTGTCGTCAACGCGTTGGCCAAGACCGGCGCCCTAGACCGCTTCGCAGTCGGCCGCGAACAGCACAGCGCCTAGCACCGCTCATGAAGAACATGGGTGTGGGGCCCGGCGGCGGTGCGGGTGTGCCAGGAGGTATGTCAACGGGGGCAACCAAACTTGTCGCCCGCGGCTATGGCTGGACGCATGCGGGTAGGCGTGCGCCGGCGCTGGCGGATATCGACCTTGTGGTTGAGCCGGGGGAGAAGGTGCTGCTGTGTGGTGATTCCGGTTCAGGAAAGTCCACGCTGCTCGCGGCCATAGCGGGTGTGCTCGGCGGGGATGATGAAGGTACGCGAGTCGGCGAGATCTTGTTGGAGGATGCGTCCGGTCATGTGGAGCCGCCAGGGCGCACGATCCCGGTGGGGCTGGTGCTGCAGGACCCAGACTCGCAGGTCATTGCTGCACGCGTTGGTGATGACGTGGCCTTTGGCTGCGAGAATCTGGCTTATCCGCGTCCTGAGATTTGGCAGCGGGTGTCTGCGGCGCTATCGATGGTGGGTCCTGATGTTGACTTGTCGTTCCCCACGGAGCGTCTCTCCGGAGGGCAGAAGCAGCGCCTAGCTTTAGCTGGTGTTATTGCGATGGGGGCGGGCATGGTGCTGCTCGATGAACCCACTGCGAACCTCGACCCAGAAGGCGCGCTGGAAGTCATCGAGGCGGTGTCCACCATGGTGGAGCGCACCGGCGCGACTCTCATCGTGGTCGAGCATCAACACGCGGCGTGGGAAGGGGTACTCGACCGCGCGATTGAGCTCAAGGACGGGCGCATCGTCGCTGACGGTCCGGTGGATAGCGTTGTCGCTCAGCGTTCGGTGATCGGCCTGCCGCAGGCGCGGGGGGACGGGGAGACGTCGCCAAGCAGCGCTGGGGGAGTGCCGGAATCGGCGGCGCTGTGGAGCACCGACTTGGTCACCCGCTTCGGGCCGCCGCGCAGCTACGCGTTGCCGCGGGGGAAATCCACGGTGATTACCGGGCCGAATGGTGCGGGCAAGACCACGTGGCTGATGACGGTGGCGGGGCTGCTTCCCGCAAAGTCAGGGGAGATTGGTGTGGCAGAGTACGTGCGGCGGGGGCTGAAGGGCTCGCCGTTGACGTGGAAGTCCCGGGAGTTGGCGGACCGCATTGGGTTCGTCTTCCAGAACCCCGAGCACCAGTTCGTCGCCCGCACGGTGGCGGAGGAGCTGCGCGTGGCACCGCGGGTCATGTGTCGCGAGGTGCCAGAGAAGCGGATTGATCAGCTCGTGGAGTCGCTGCGCCTGGGGCATGTGCTCAACGCCAACCCGTTTACGCTGTCCGGAGGGGAGAAGCGCAGGCTGTCCGTGGCCACGGCGTTGGTCACTGCACCCGAGGTGCTGCTCCTTGATGAGCCCACCTTCGGCCAAGATCCCCACACCTTTACCGAGTTGGTGTGGTTGCTGCGGCGCATGGCGGATGAGGGGACGACGATTGCTTCGGTGACCCATGATCCGTTATTCATTTCTGCGTTGGGTGACCACCGAGTGGAGGTGAGCCGTGGCTAGTACAAATCTTTTGCGCGGGATGAATCCGCTAACGCGCATCTTCCTGATGTTCGTGTGGGTTACGCCCTTGTTGCTCTCCGTGGATTGGGTCTCTGCGGCCGTGTCCTTGGGAATGACGCTGCTCTTCGCGCCGCTGTGTGGGGTGTCGTGGACGCGGTTGTTTAAAGCCGGCTGGTTCCTCTTTCTTATCGCGCCGCTGTCGGGAATCTCGATGCTGCTCTATGGCGAGCCCGGCGGGCGGGAGTACTTCAGCTGGTGGCTGATGACGGTCACGGATAACTCGCTGGAGCTGGCCCTCGCCATCACCCTGCGCGTTCTGGCGGTGGCGCTGCCCATGGTGGTGTTGGCGCGGGATATTGACCCGACGGAGCTTGGCGACGCCCTCTCCCAGATCCTCAAGCTGCCCTCCCGGTTTGTCATCGGGGCGGTGGCCGGGGTGCGCATGATGACGCTGTTCAAATCCGACTGGCAGTACCTCGCCATGGCGCGGCGCGCGCGTGGGCTGAGCGACCAAGGCCGCATCAAGCACCTCATCACCATGTCCTTCGGGTTGTTGGTGTTAGCCCTGCGCCGCGGAGGCAAGTTGGCCACGGCGATGGAGGCGCGCGGGTTTGGCCGCACCCCGCCGGGCGGTGGCCAGCGCACGTGGGCGCGGCCCTCCCGCCTAGTCGCGCGGGACTGGCTAGCCATGGTGGTGGGAGCCGGCCTCGCGGCGCTACCGGTGGTAGTTTCGGTTCTCAGTGGGTCCTGGAGATTCTTCGGACTCTAGGACGAACTCTCGCAACGCTGCACGCTAGACGTACCCAGAAGTGGTGAAAGAACACATGCAGGACACGGACCGCACGGACCATCGGGAAGGCGGTAAGGACACTGCCCAAACTCACGCCGCAGAGATGGACAGGCTCTTAAACGATGTGCTGTCGCTCGCGGCAGCGCGCAAGCGCCCGATGCGCCCGGTCACCGTGCTTATCGACGGCCCCTCCGGCGCCGGCAAGACCTGGACCGCTGCGGCCCTGGCGGAGCGTACCGGGTGGCGGGTAGTCCACCTGGACGAGTTCTACCCCGGCTGGCACGGGTTGGAAGAAGGCTCCGCCATGGTGGCGGAGCAAGTGCTGCGGGAGAATAACCCGGGCTACTGGCGCTGGGATTGGGAGGCCAACGCGCCGAAGGATTGGGCCAGCGTGGATGAGCGCGATGATCTGATCGTCGAGGGCGTGGGTTCAGTCACTGGGGCCACCGTGGACGTCGCCAAGCAGCGCGGCTGCGTGGTAACCGTGCACATCGACGGCCCACGCGAGAAGCGCCGCGAGCGCGCCCTCGAGCGTGACCCCGGTTATGAAGAGTGGTTCGAAACGTGGGAGCGGCAGGAAAAAGAGCACTTTGCCGAGCGCGCAGTAGACGCGGACCTGACCTGGGAGTGGCGCTAGTACGCGCCGGTTACTGAGGCAACTGGGGGAGCCACAGGCCGGATTTGGGCAGATCAGCGCGCCGGTGGTAGTCTGTCCAAGGTTTCATCTTTATGGATGAAAAGTCTGATCGACATCTCAGCCGGCATCTGGTTGAGGAGCGTTCTGGACATGCGGTAGGGCCCCGGAGAAGAGCCCCTATTTTTGCATGTTTGGGCGAGTCAAGCGGTCAGTTCAAGCCGAAGTCATAGAGAAAGACTAGATTTATGCCAACTATTCAGCAGCTGGTCCGCAAGGGCCGCCACGACAAGAAGGCCAAGGTTGCTACGGCCGCCCTGAAGGGCTCCCCGCAGCGCCGTGGCGTGTGCACCCGCGTGTACACCACCACCCCGAAGAAGCCGAACTCGGCTCTGCGTAAGGTTGCCCGTGTGCGCCTGACCTCCGGTATCGAGGTTTCCGCCTACATTCCGGGCGAGGGCCACAACCTGCAGGAGCACTCCATGGTGCTCGTCCGCGGTGGTCGTGTGAAGGACCTCCCGGGTGTTCGCTACAAGATTATCCGCGGCGCACTGGATACCCAGGGCGTGAAGGACCGTAAGCAGGCTCGTTCCCGCTACGGCGCAAAGAAGGGACAGTAATCAACAATGCGTAAGAATGCTGCACCGAAGCGTCCTGTAGTTAAGGACCCGGTTTACAACTCCGAGCAGGTCACCATGCTCGTCAACAAGATCCTCCAGGACGGCAAGAAGTCCACCGCTGAGCGCATCGTCTACGGTGCTCTCGAGGCTTGCCGCGAGAAGACCGGCACCGATCCGGTCGGCACCCTGGAGAAGGCCCTGGGCAACATCCGTCCGGACCTCGAGGTTCGCTCCCGTCGTGTTGGTGGCGCTACCTACCAGGTCCCGGTTGAGGTTAAGCCCGCCCGTTCCAACACCCTGGCTCTGCGTTGGTTGGTGACCTTCACCCGCCAGCGTCGTGAGAACACCATGATCGAGCGCCTCGCAAACGAGATTCTCGATGCATCCAACGGCCTGGGCGCTTCCGTTAAGCGTCGTGAGGATACTCACAAGATGGCTGAGGCCAACCGCGCCTTCGCCCACTACCGCTGGTAATACCTGCGGTATAACCCGCCACACGGCATTATGGCTCGAACAGCGATATCATCGTTTACCTGCGCTGACAGTGCGTGCACGCGCTCCCTTCGGCGGAGCAGCGCACGCTAGTCGGTGCGGAATCTAAACCTTAATAGCGTTGTTCGGGCCATTTTTTATGGCGTAGGGCTTAAAGCCCTGCGACCTCACGCTGACGCGAAAGCCTGGACGTGGCAAAATAGACCAAGACCTATCCATGAAGACGTCATTTTATGTGAGTCGGTCACAAGCTGGCTCGGGCGTCGACGACAATTAAGTTGGGGTATTTACTGTGGCACAACAAGTGCTTAAGGACCTGAACAAGGTCCGCAACATCGGCATCATGGCTCACATCGATGCTGGTAAGACCACTACGACTGAGCGTATTCTCTTCTACACCGGCATCAACCGTAAGGTCGGCGAGACCCACGACGGTGCTTCCACCACCGACTGGATGGAGCAGGAGAAGGAGCGCGGCATCACCATTACGTCCGCCGCCGTTACCTGTTTCTGGAAGAACAACCAGATCAACATCATCGACACCCCGGGCCACGTTGACTTCACCGTTGAGGTGGAGCGCTCCCTGCGTGTTCTCGATGGTGCTGTTGCCGTCTTCGACGGTAAGGAAGGCGTCGAGCCGCAGTCCGAGCAGGTGTGGCGTCAGGCCGCTAAGTACGACGTTCCGCGTATCTGCTTCGTCAACAAGATGGACAAGATGGGTGCGGACTTCTACTTCACCGTCCAGACCATCATCGACCGCCTCGGCGCTAAGCCGTTGGTTCTGCAGCTGCCGATCGGCGCTGAGGATGACTTCGACGGCGTCGTCGACCTCATCGACATGCAGGCCGTGACCTGGCGCGGCAAGGTCGAGACCGGCGCTGAGCCCACCATCGAGGAGATCCCGGCCGACCTGCAGGAGAAGGCCGAGGAGTACCGCGAGAAGCTGCTCGAGGCCGTTGCTGAGTCCGACGAGGCCCTCATGGAGAAGTACTTTGGTGGCGAGGAGCTGACCAAGGAAGAAATCCAGACCGCCATCCGCAAGATGACCGTCGCCTCTGAGATTTACCCGGTCCTGTGTGGTACCGCTTACCGCAACAAGGGCATCCAGCCGCTTCTCGACGCCGTCGTAGCCTACCTCCCGAACCCGCTCGACGTCGGTGAGATCACCGGCCACGCTGTGGGCAACGAGGATGAGGTCATCACCCGTAAGCCGTCCGTGGAATCCCCGTTCTCCGCACTGGCCTTCAAGATTGCTGCTCACCCGTTCTTCGGTCAGCTGACCTTCACCCGCGTGTACTCCGGCCAGGTTCTGCCGGGCACCGAGGTTATGAACTCCACCAAGGGTAAGAAGGAGCGCATCGGCAAGCTGTTCCAGATGCACGCCAACAAGGAGAACCCGGTGGAGCAGGCGGATGCCGGCAACATCTACGCCGTCATTGGTCTGAAGGAAACCACCACCGGTGACACCCTGTGTGACAAGGACAACCAGATCATCCTGGAGTCCATGGACTTCCCGGACCCGGTTATCAAGGTCTCCATCGAGCCGAAGACCAAGGCCGACCAGGAGAAGCTGGGTACCGCTATTCAGAAGCTGGCTGCCGAGGACCCGACCTTCACTGTCGAGCTCGACGAAGAGACCGGCCAGACCGTTATCGGCGGCATGGGCGAGCTCCACCTCGACGTCCTGGTGGACCGCATGAAGCGCGAGTTCAAGGTTGAGGCAAACATCGGTAACCCGCAGGTTGCCTACCGCGAGACCATCCGCAAGAAGGTCGAGTCCCTGGACTACACCCACAAGAAGCAGACTGGTGGTTCCGGTCAGTTCGCAAAGGTCATCGTCACCATCGAGCCTTACAACCCGGATCCGGAAGAGCTGGAAGAGGGCGAGTCCGCAACCTACAAGTTCGAGAACGCCGTCACCGGTGGCCGCGTTCCGAAGGAGTACATCCCGTCCGTCGACGCTGGTATCCAGGACGCTATGCAGTACGGCTTCGTCGCTGGCTTCCCGCTGGTGAACATCAAGGCCACCCTCGAGGACGGCGCTTACCACGACGTCGACTCCTCTGAGATGGCCTTCAAGCTGGCCGGTTCTCAGGTCCTCAAGGAGGCCGTCGCCAAGGCTAAGCCGGTTCTGCTCGAGCCGATCATGGCCGTTGAGGTCGTCACCCCGGAGGAGTACATGGGCACCGTTAACGGTGACATTTCCTCCCGTCGTGGCCAGGTCTTCGCCATGGAGGATCGCTCCGGCGCCAAGGTGGTTAAGGCTAAGGTTCCGCTGTCCGAGATGTTCGGCTACATCGGTGACCTGCGTTCTTCCACCGCAGGCCGTGCAAACTTCACCATGGTCTTCGATTCCTACGCTGAGGTTCCGTCCTCCGTGGCACAGGCCATCATCGAGGAGCGCACCGGCGCCAAGGCCTAAGGTTTAAGGGGGGTCCGATGGACTCCCTGCCTTGTGGGGCTGGTAGTCTTCGCCAGTAGGCACCAGCCCCAGCGCTGGGGAGGTAGCGGTCCGCTGAGTGCGTAAACATTTTGCGCGTTGAGCCGGCCGTTACCCTCCCAGGATCCTTTAAATTGATTCTTGTCGAGGGTCAACGTCCGCACCTGATGGGCGGGGTTACCTCCTATTTGGGCAGTTTGAAAAAACTGCGGCATAAATCTAGGATCGTGTAACTGGCACGTAAGAAAGCGTCATTAGCGCTTATGAGCTTCGGCTCGAAGTGCCAATGGCAATACAAACCACGTGGCTGCGAAATACGTAGCCGCCATAGAGTCCAGGAGGACAAACAGTGGCAAAGGAGAAGTTCGAGCGTACGAAGCCGCATGTGAACATCGGCACCATCGGACACGTCGACCACGGCAAGACCACCACCACCGCAGCGATCACCAAGGTTCTGGCTGACGCTTACCCGGAGGAGAACACCGCTTTCGCCTTCGACATGATCGACAAGGCTCCTGAGGAGAAGGAGCGCGGTATTACCATCAACATCTCCCACGTTGAGTACTCCACCCCGAAGCGCCACTACGCACACGTGGACGCCCCGGGCCACGCCGACTACATCAAGAACATGATTACCGGCGCTGCTCAGATGGACGGTGCCATCCTGGTTGTTGCTGCAACCGATGGCCCGATGCCGCAGACCCGTGAGCACGTGCTCCTCGCTCGCCAGGTTGGCGTTCCGTACATCCTCGTTGCACTGAACAAGTGCGACATGGTTGACGATGAGGAAATCATCGAGCTCGTCGAGATGGAGATCCGCGAGCTGCTCGCCGAGCAGGACTACGACGAGGAAGCTCCGATCGTTCACATCTCCGCTCTCAAGGCTCTCGAGGGTGACGAGAAGTGGGCACAGTCCATCGTTGACCTGATGCAGGCTTGCGATGACTCCATCCCGGATCCGGAGCGCGAGCTGGACAAGCCGTTCCTGATGCCGATCGAGGACATCTTCACCATTACCGGCCGCGGTACCGTTGTTACCGGCCGTGTTGAGCGTGGTTCCCTGAACGTCAACGAGGACGTTGAGATCATCGGTATCCGCGACAAGGCTACCTCCACCACCGTTACCGGTATCGAGATGTTCCGCAAGATGATGGACTACACCGAGGCTGGCGACAACTGTGGTCTGCTTCTGCGTGGTACCAAGCGTGAGGACGTCGAGCGTGGCCAGGTTGTCATCAAGCCGGGCGCTTACACCCCGCACACCAAGTTCGAGGGTTCCGTCTACGTCCTGAAGAAGGAAGAGGGCGGCCGCCACACCCCGTTCATGGACAACTACCGTCCGCAGTTCTACTTCCGCACCACCGACGTTACCGGCGTCATCAAGCTGCCTGAGGGCACCGAGATGGTTATGCCGGGCGACAACGTTGAGATGTCCGTAGAGCTCATCCAGCCGGTCGCTATGGACGAGGGCCTGCGCTTCGCTATCCGCGAGGGCTCCCGTACCGTCGGCGCTGGCCGCGTTACCAAGATCCTGGACTAATTCTTGCTAGGGCTTAGGGCCCTTCCTGATTAGCAGGTCTGTGAGCCGCTCAATCCCTGATGGGGTTGGGCGGCTTTGGTGATCGTGGGCCTACTAGGCTTGAGAGTCATGTTCGACCCAACCCGCATTGACCGGACCCTCGCCGCTCTGCGCACCGCGTGGGAAGGCCAACCGGACCTTCCCCTGGGAACGCTGTTCGGCATGTTGGCGGCTGAAGGTTACGGCTGGGGCGTGCCTGACGACGAGCTCACCGCGCGGTTGGAGGCGATGGCGGCTGTGCACCCTCCGCTCGTGCCTCTCGACGCTAATCTCGTCACCGAAGGACTCTGGCTGGTCGTCACCCCCTCACATCGCGTGACGCTAGCTCCTACAATTGCGGCCCCCCGCAGTGCGGAGCAGCGCCGACAAGCGACGTCTGTGGCGGTGGTGAGGCCGGTATCGAAGGACGGGCAGCGGGGTCAGCCGGTCGCGTGGACAGTGTCAGCCCTCCGGCCCGTTGGGCCAGGACGACCGCTCGTGATTTCTGATGCCGAAGGATTCGAGCATCGGTTTGGTGTCGTTGAGTCCGTTACGCGCTTACGGGAGGACCATCGGAGCCTGACCGGCCTCAAGCGCCGTAGCGTGGGGGACCGGGTGTGGTTCATTCGTACCGATGCCGAAACCATAATCCTCGACCATGGGATCCACATTGTTGAACGCAAGAATCGTGAGCTTATCCGAACCGACTTCTCGTGGCACACCATCGAGGAGGGCGAAGTTGGGAAAGCACTTCGCGTCCAACTATCACGGGGAACGTTGCACACTTTTGGGTGTATCAAGGAGCTCATCCTCGCTGAATCCGCGCCGTGGAACGAGTCCGTCTTGCCCTACTAGCGGACGCCTGTTCAGCCCGCCCAAATCCTGTCCGGGCTCACGCCAGGACTTCTGCGCATTCCAAGCAGATAGCCAATGACACGCTGGTCCGCGTTTTAGATCGCCGATGCTCCCGTCAACCATCTTTCGTCTTTAAGGGTTTAACTCCACCTCCGGCGGGCGGCACGTGAATCGTGGCCAGGGAACGCCGATATCCCCGTCAGCATGGCTTTGTCTGACGGGTTCTTTTATCGGTAGCGCCTTTGTTGCAGGTTACCGGCGCTTTTCTGTGTTTGGTGGTTGGGTGTTAGCTGCTGTCGGGTGGTGGGTTTGGTGGTCGTTGTGCTTCTCGTTCGGCGTTGAGTCTGGCGAGTGCTTCTTGGTATTCCGGCATTGCGGTAATTGGTGCACCCCAGGGTGGGATGAAGCTAACTCCGGTATTAAGGCGGTACATGTAGCCACGCCCGGTAGGCCTTGACGGATCATCGTCGTTAATGCCGTTGTGGTAGGCGCACAAAAAGGTCAGGTTTTTGATGTTGGTGTAGCCACCTGCTTGCCACGGGATGAGGTGGTGGACTTGGCAGTAATCAGCTGGTTTGTTACATCCAGGTCTTGAGCAGGTGTGGAATTCGGCGTGGAGGGTCAGGCGTTGTTTGAGGTTGGCTGCACGCTCGAGCCGCCAAGTGTCGATGGGTCCTTCAATAGGGTGGACGATGGTGGCGTAGCCGATCTCGGCAAACTTGTGGGTTAAAAACTCTGCCCCGCTCATGCGTGCGCCGTTGGTCAGGTTGAGCTCGATCTCGTCCCCGTCGCCGTTGATGATCTGGTCCAACTCGTTCAACGTGACGATGACTTGGGTGCGCACGGCAGGTTTTGTACCGCCTGCGTGGTTGAAGAAGATGTCGTTGGCGGCTTGAAGGAGGTCGGTGTTGTTGGTGGACTCTAAGGCTGCGCGCATGTTGGCAATGGTGGTGGCATCGTCAGTAATGGAGAGCGTATTAGGGCCTTCGGATCTGTAGGTGATGCGCACGCCTGGTTTAGCGGTTCTTTTGCGTGTGAGTTCTTTAAGCCGTGCGGTGGCAACGGCTCGGATGCGGTGTGCGGGTGTGGCGGCGAGTTTGGCGCGGAGGTTCCACGCATCGAGGGTTTTCTTGACTTTGGAAACGTAGGTTTCAATCAGTGTGAGGGTGCTCAGGCTGTGGCGTTGGGCAAGGGCTGCGTGGCGGGTTTTGCGTTGTTTGCCGGTAAAGCGGGTGGGGCCGAAGTACACCTGGTGCAGCTGTGAAAGCTCGGTGGCATCGGAGGCATCCGCGCCGAGCGCGCGGAGCTTTTCGGGTGTGCCAGGTATATGCTCCACCAGCGCAATCCCCGAGTTGCGTAGGTGGATGTAGGTTTCGATATCCCCCATGGGCACAGAGACTAAAACAGCACCAGCAACCCCGCAACCGGAGAGAAGAAAACCCTGCTCACAGGCAGTGTTGTGAGCAGGGTAGGCGGTATCTAGACGACAGCATTGCGCACCTTCGTGAAGTGGACCTTGTACCGTGTATCCACATCCACGTCAGGGAACGCCGCGCGGAAGTCCCGGTTGTTGACCTCAATGGCGTCCTTAATCCGCAGGAGCGGGGTATCGGGATCCGCCAGGACCTCGTATTGCAGAGTCGGCCGCGAGCGGTCGTAGGCGACGAGCCGCGAGACCTTCTCCACGCCCTCAATCTCAGCGAGGGTATCCGCCACTGCGCCCGCAATCGCGGACATCTCAGTTTTAATCGCTCCCTCCTCATTCGATTGCTCCGAAGATACCGCGCTAAACCGATGGTGCCGCAGGTTGCTGATTACAAGCCACAGACCGGCTAGAGCGCACACAATCGTCGCCAAGCCCAGCGCATAGGGCCACCAACTCTGCCCCGGCAAGCCCGCCCATGTGTCGTGATCAACCCACGTTGCCAGGTATGTGGCAAAAGCGACATCGAAATGGATGAGGATCGGCCACGCGCCCAGAGCAATGAGCAGGACTCCCACAATGGCAAGGATCGTACGGTCCACGCCGGCAAGCGCCTTAGACATTAGCGATCTCCTCCTGTTCATCCTCAAGCACCACGGTGATGTCCGGAGCCGGGGTAATGGCCGCGAGTGCCGCGGTCACCGCCTCAGTTACGCGCTCTTTAAGCTGCGCGTCGTCGGCATCGCCCGTCGCAGTCACCGTAATGCGCGCTTGGTCCCCGGAGATCCGCGCCCTACTGCGCGCTGCTGTAGTTCCTGGCACCCGACGCGCCGTTGCCGACGCCACCCGCGCAATGTCCACCGCGCGCAACCACATCGACGCATCCTCGGAGCCAATCCGCACGTGCGTCGTCTTCCGCGGTGCACACGCAGCCCACAACAAAATCAGTCCGATGAGGATCGCCGCGCCGCCGGCCACCAGCATCCACCCGTGGATCTCCGGGGAGGACATCACATCGATGAACGGCTGCAACCACGACGCAGCGCCCTCATCGGCACCCACTACCCAGGCCTCACGCCCCACGACCACGGCGGCGACGAGCAGGACGATGCCCAGGATGATGGTCCAGCCGCGCGCCGGCGGGGAGGCCTTCGGGCGTTGACCAAAGCCAACGGGCAGGGAGTTCTCACTCATAATGGCCTCCTTCGTTGATCGTGATGGCGCGCAGCGGCGCCGGGCGCGGGACGTCTACCCGGCGTGTGAACTCGGCCGAGGGCCGAATCTCAATCGGGCGCAGCTGGAGCGGCTCGGCGTGCGGGGAGCGCAGCGCTGGTGCCTGCGGAACGTCCACGTGTCGCGGTTGGACCGGGCGGGGAGTAGTGATGCGGCGCAACGCGAACTCCTGGGGTGACGCTACCGAGCGGACTTCGACGGGCGCGGGGTCCGCGATAACGCGCAGCGGCTGCGGTGCTGCCGTGCGAATTGGCCGCAGCTCGTGGTAGCGCTGCTCTGAAGGGCCGAAACCTTCCGTGCGAACCGCAACCTCGGATGGCGTAGCAACACCACGCACCCGCGGTCCCTCCGGTGCCGCCACAGCACGTACCGTAGCCTCGCGTGGGGCCGCAATGTGGCGCACGGGCACGCCGTTCGCGGTGGTGATGGGCTTTAGGACACGCTCCGGCACAATCGCGGGGATCTGCGCCGGCAGCGGCGCCCGTGTCTCGACCGCCAAGGCAGTCGTGCGTTCGCCTGCCACGGCGCCACCCACGGTGACGTTGACGCGGGTGGTCCGGAAACCGGTGAAATCACGCACGGCCTCACGTATCGCCGTGCGAACGGCTGCCGCAACGTCGGTGACGGGGGAGGGCCAGTAGACGGCAATATCGACGTCGACAGCGACCATCTGCGTATCCGGATCCATCTGCGCCATCACGCGCGGAAAGGCGCGGCCGGCCAAGCCAGCTAGTTTGGCGTCGACAGCCGCGGTTCCCGGCACGCTCGCAATGGCGGCGTTAATAACCTTCTCCATCGCGCGCAGAGAAAAGCGGGTTCGCCCGAAGAGGGCGACCCCGGTAGATTCGGTGTTCACTAGCCTCGGCCTCTATCCTGGCCGACCACGCCCTTCCACACCGCGGTGAGGTCGATGCGGCCGTCGAAATGTGCGCCGATCACGCCGCCCACGGCTGCAAGCAACACCGCGAGCGCGACGTACCACACGCCGAGGTAGATGAAAAAGGCCAGAACCAAGCCGGCAATCACGCCGAGGGAGGTGTAGTTCTTCATGGTTTTCCTTTAGTTCTGTGTGTCGGTTCCTCTACACCGCGTCGTCGAAGACAACGTCCACGCGGCGCGCCGCGGGCCAGGTGTTGCGGACGGTGGTGCGGGTGGCGGCACCAAGCTCGGCGAGCGGAACGCCGGCGCTGACATCAACGACGACGTGCAGCTCCAGGTGCGTGTCATCCTGCGGGGTGGGGCGGCGGATGCCGTGTATGCGCTCACCGGGAAACAGGAGCGCGACCTCCCCGAACCGGCCGGGCGAGAGCTTGGCGACGCCCCTCAGATCCGTCACCGCCGCCACTATGGACTGCGCGATGGAGGGGGTCAGCTCGGCAGGGGCCACGTTATGCCTGGCCCTGGGTAACCGCCGGGGCTGACTCGGTGGAATCCTGCTCTTCCTTCGGCAGCTTGACGTCGTGGACGACGACGTCAACGCGGTCCACGCTCAGGCCGGTCATGCGCTCGACCGCATTCATGATGTTGCGGCGGATGGCCTCGGCGAGCTCGTGGATGGCCACGCCGTACTCGGCGATGATGGCGATATCAATGGAAGCGGTGCCGTTGTTCACCTCGACGGTGACGCCCTGGCGCACGTCCTCGGAAGCACCGAAGGATTCGCGGATGGAACCCATCATGCGGGCGCCGCCGCCACCGAGGGCAGCGACACCGGAGACCTCGCGGGCGGCGATTCCGGCGATCTTGGACACGACGACGTCATCGATGCGGGTGGTGCCGAAGTCGGTCTCCAGGTTCTTGTTGCGCTCCGGTGCGGGTGCCGGGGTGGCGTCGCCAGCCTGAGTGTTCTGCTCGGCAACGTCCTTGGGGGTGGTGTTCTCAGCCATGCTCAATCCTTTTCGTTGTGTAGTTGGTACCTACGTCACGAGCTTATCGCCGAACGCAGAACGCGGGGCGGCGGGGAGGCAATCCTTGCCCAAAACGTGATGTTACCCACTGTTTCGGCAGGAGTTTGGAAAACGCGAGGTTACGTGCTTAAATACAGGGGTTGCTTTAACACAGCAACGTAGCCGCAGGCGCAAGCTTGTAGGGCGTTGTTGCTGGTAAGGCGAACATGACACCTTTGTTGTGGAGTTCATTCCAGAGCTGCACGCGAAGGTCATCCGATCGGGCTAGGTCCGCGCTTGAGCAGAGACACCCCGAGAAGATGGACCGGAGAAGGGGCATGGCAAATAAACAGCGGCAGGATATGAATAAGACTTTGGTTGCGGATCGTTGAGATCTAACGCCCCAGTCTTCTTCCTATTTACTTTGACTACGGGTCTTGTACCCCGTCACGAGCACTGCACTCTGGGCTTTGCCTTAAGTCACTCTCGTGGTCGTCATGACAGTCAGACAACTGGCGTTGAGCCATGGCTTCCAGCCCGGACAACGTTATAGAGAAATCGAGAAGCAATTTCCCACCGCTTCACGCCCCGGATAGGCCGGGTATGTGAAAGTGGGGAAGCGAGGAAGAGGATAAGCGTGGCGGGACAAAAAATCCGCATTCGGCTGAAGGCCTACGACCACGAGGCCATCGACGCTTCTGCTAAGAAGATCGTCGAGACCGTTACCCGTACGGGTGCTCGTGTTGTCGGCCCGGTGCCGCTCCCAACCGAGAAGAACGTATACGCCGTTATTCGTTCTCCGCACAAGTACAAGGACTCTCGCGAGCACTTCGAGATGCGCACTCACAAGCGCCTCATCGACATTCTCGACCCGACCCCGAAGACCGTTGACGCCCTGATGCGCATCGACCTTCCGGCAAGCGTCGACGTGAATATCCAGTAAGCGATCGACACAACGTATTTGGTGGAGAACAAACAATGAGTGAAAACGAGATCAAGGGAATTCTGGGCACCAAGCTCGGCATGACCCAGGTCTTCGACGAGGAGAACCGCGTTGTGCCGGTGACCGTCGTCGAGGCTGGCCCGTGCGTGGTTACCCAGATCCGTACCAAGGAAACCGATGGCTACAACGCCATCCAGATTGCCTTCGGCGAGAAGGACCCGCGCAAGGCCAACAAGCCGGCCGCTGGTCACTTCAAGAAGGCTGGCGTGACCCCGCGCCGCTACGTCGCTGAGATCCGCATGGACGATACCTCCGCATACGAGGTCGGTCAGGAGGTCAAGGTGGACATCTTCGAGGGCGTGACCTTCGTTGACGTCACCGGCACCACCAAGGGTCACGGCTACGCCGGCGCCATGAAGCGCCACGGCTTCGCAGGCCAGGGCGCTGCCCACGGTAACCAGGCTGCTCACCGCCGCGTTGGTGGCATCGGTGGCGCTTCGTTCCCGGGCCGCGTCTTCAAGGGTAAGCGCATGGCTGGCCGCATGGGCCAGGACCGCGTGACCACCCAGAACCTGAAGATTCAGAAGATTGATGCCGAGTCCAACCTGCTGCTCATCAAGGGTGCTATCCCGGGTGCGCGCGGTGGCCTCGTCACCGTTAAGACCGCAGTGAAGGGCGGTGCACACGCATGAGCAACCTCAAGCTAGACGTCCAGACCGCTGACGGTAAGACCAACGGCACCGTTGAGTTGCCGGCCGAGCTCTTTGACACCGAGGCATCCATTGCTCTGATGCACCAGGTTGTCAACGCACAGCTCGCTGCCGCTCGTCAGGGTACCCACAAGACCAAGACCCGCGGCGAGGTCCGCGGTGGTGGTCGCAAGCCGTTCCGCCAGAAGGGCACCGGCCGCGCCCGCCAGGGTTCCATCCGTGCTCCGCACTACACCGGCGGCGGCACCGTGCATGGCCCGGTCCCGCGTGACTACTCCCAGCGCACCCCGAAGCGCATGATCAAGGCTGCTCTCTACGGCGCACTGTCTGACCGTGCACGTAACGAGCGCATCCACGTCATTGAGGAGCTCGTCCCGGGCCAGACCCCGTCCACCAAGCAGGCCAAGGCCTTCATCGAGCGCCTCACCGACCGCAAGAACGTTCTTCTGGTCATCGGCCGCGAGGACATCAATGCTCGCCGCAGCGCCAACAACCTGCCGAACGTCCAGATCCTGGACGCCGGTCAGCTGAACACCTACGACGTCCTCTACTCGGACGACGTTGTGTTCTCCGTTGAGGCTCTGCACACCTTCGTCGAGCGCGCTACCGGCGCTGCCGAGGAAGCTAAGGAGGAGAAGTAATGGCTAAGCTCGCTAACCCGCGCGACGTCATCATCGCACCGGTTGTGTCCGAGAAGTCGTACGGCCTCATGGAGCAGAACGTGTACACGTTCTACGTCTCCACGGACTCCAACAAGACCCAGATTAAAGATGCCGTCGAGCAGATCTTCGGCGTGCAGGTTGCTTCCGTGAACACCGTGAACCGTGCAGGCAAGCGCAAGCGCACCCGCACCGGTTTCGGTCAGCGTAAGTCCACCAAGCGCGCCTACGTGACGCTCCGTGAAGGCAGCGACTCCATCGACGTCTTCGGCGCAGGCGCTTAAGCCCCACCGAAGAGCCGAAAGGAAAAGGAAGAATTATGGCTATTCGTAAGTACAAGCCGACAACTCCGGGTCGCCGCGCATCCTCCGTGTCCGAGTTCGAGGAAATCACTCGCTCGACCCCGGAGAAGTCCCTGCTGCGCCCGCTGAGCAAGACTGGTGGTCGTAACAACTACGGCCGCATCACCACCCGCCACATCGGCGGTGGCCACAAGCGCCGTTACCGTCTCATCGACTTCCGTCGTACCGACAAGGACGGCATCCCTGCAAAGGTCGCTCACATCGAGTACGACCCGAACCGTACCGCTAACATCGCCCTCCTGCACTACGCAGATGGCGAGAAGCGCTACATCATCGCCCCGAAGGGCCTGAAGCAGGGTGCCATCGTTGAGGCTGGTGCGAACGCAGATATCAAGGTTGGCAACAACTTGCCGCTGCGCAACATCCCGACCGGTACCACCATCCACGCTGTGGAGCTCAAGCCGGGCGCTGGCGCTAAGCTGGCTCGCTCCGCTGGTGCTTCCATCCAGCTGCTGGGTAAGGAAGGCAAGTACGCCATCCTGCGTATGCCGTCCTCCGAGATCCGTCGCGTCGACATCCGTTGCCGCGCCACCGTCGGTGAGGTTGGCAACGCTGACCAGATGAACATCCGCTGGGGCAAGGCCGGCCGTATGCGCTGGAAGGGCGTCCGCCCGACCGTCCGCGGTGTCGTTATGAACCCGGTCGACCACCCGCACGGTGGTGGTGAGGGTAAGACCTCGGGTGGTCGCCACCCGGTGTCGCCGTGGGGCCACAAGGAAGGCCGCACCCGCAACCCGAACCGTTACTCGAACAACATGATCGTGCGCCGTCGTCGCCCGAACAAGAAGCGCTAAGAGGAGGTAAACAATGCCACGCAGCCTTAAGAAGGGCCCGTTCGTCGATGAGCACCTCCTCAACAAGGTTGATGCTCAGAACGAGGCCGGCACCAAGCAGGTCATCAAGACCTGGTCTCGCCGCTCCACCATCCTGCCCGATTTCATCGGTCACACCTTCGCCGTCCACGACGGCCGCAAGCATGTGCCGGTGTTCGTCGAGGACTCCATGGTTGGTCACAAGCTCGGTGAGTTCGCACCCACCAAGACCTTTAAGGGTCACGTCAAGGACGACAAGAAGGGACGTCGATAAGCGATGAGTGACACCATCACCTCCGCATCCGCAACGGCTCGCTACGTCCGCGTTACCCCGATGAAGGCACGCCGCGTCATCGACTTGGTCCGCGGTAAATCCGTAGCCGAGGCACTTGCAATCCTGAAGTACGCTCCGCAGGGCGCCGCTGAGCCGGTTGCCAAGGTCGTTGCATCCGCAGCTGCCAACGCTGAGAATAACTTCGGCCTGGATCCGCGCACCCTGGTCATCTCCGAGGCATACGCCAACGAGGGTCCGACCATGCGTCGTTTCCAGCCGCGCGCACAGGGCCGCGCATTCATGATTCGTAAGCGCACCAGCCACATCACCGTGGTTGTCGAGAGCCAGAAGGAAGGGGCCAAGTAATGGGCCAGAAGATCCATCCTCACGGCCTACGTTTGGGCATCACTTCCGACTGGAAGACCCACTGGTACGCCGATAAGGACTACGCAAACTACGTAGCCGAAGACATCAAGATCCGCGAGTACTTGGAGAAGGGCCTCGACCGCGCCGGCATTGCCGACGTCGTCATCGAGCGCACCCGCGACCGCGTCCGCGTGGACATTCACACCGCCCGCCCGGGCATCGTGATTGGCCGCCGCGGCGCTGAGGCTGACCGCATCCGCCGCGAGCTGGAGAAGCTCACCGGCAAGATGGTTGCCCTCAACATTCTCGAGGTCAAGCAGGTCGACGCCAACGCAACCCTGGTTGCGCAGTCCATCGCGGAGCAGCTGGTTAACCGTGTCGCATTCCGTCGTGCAATGCGCAAGGCCATCCAGTCCGCTATGCGCCAGCCGCAGGTCAAGGGCATCAAGATTCTGCTGTCCGGCCGCCTGGGCGGTGCAGAAATGTCTCGCGTTGAGCGCTACCACGAGGGTCGCGTTCCGCTGCACACTCTTCGCGCCGAAATCGACTACGGCACCGCAGAGGCCCACACCACCTTCGGCCGCATCGGCATCAAGGTGTGGATCTACAAGGGTGACGTTGTCGGTGGCGTGCGCGAGTCCGAACTGAACGCTCCGGCGCAGGGCCGTGGCCGCGGTGACCGTAACGGTCGCTCGCGCCGTGGTGGCCAGCGTCGTCAGCGCGCACAGCAGAAGCAGGAGGGCTAATCCATGCTGATTCCTAAGCGCGTCAAGTACCGTCGCCAGCACCGCCCGACCCGCTCGGGTGTGTCCAAGGGCGGTAACCGCATCAACTTCGGTGACTACGCCATCCAGGCTCTCGAGCCGGCGTACATCACCAACCGCCAGATTGAGGCCGCACGTATTGCCATCAACCGCCACGTCAAGCGCGGTGGCAAGGTGTGGATCAACATCTTCCCGGACCGCCCCCTGACCCAGAAGCCGCTCGGCGTGCGTATGGGTTCCGGTAAGGGTCCCGTCGAGAAGTGGGTTGCCAACGTTAAGCCGGGCCGCATCCTCTTCGAGATGACCTACCCGAACGACGAAGTTGCCATCGAGGCTCTGCGCCGCGCTGGCCAGAAGCTTCCGTGCAAGGTCCGCATCATCAAGAAGGAGGACCAGTTCTAATGGCTACCGGTACCCCCGCCCACGAGTTCCGTGAGCTCGACAACGCTGAGCTGGAGACCCGCCTGAAGGATGCGAAGGAAGAGCTCTTCAACCTTCGTTTCCAGAAGGCCACTGGCCAGCTGACCAACAACCGCCGCATCGGCACGGTTAAGCGCGACATCGCCCGCATCTACACCGTTCTGCGCGAGCGCGAGCTGGGCCTGTCCGTTGCTCCGGGAGCTGAGGCTTAATCATGAGTGAGGCAAACGTGAACAATAAGAAGGAAAAGGGCGCTCGCAAGACCCGCACCGGCATCGTTGTCTCCGACAAGATGGACAAGACCATCGTTGTCGAGCTCGAGGACCGCAAGCAGCACGCCCTCTACGGCAAGATTATGCGCACTAACAAGAAGGTTAAGGCGCACGACGAGAACGAGACCGCCGGCATCGGCGATCGCGTTCTCATCGCCGAGACTCGCCCGCTGTCCAAGGACAAGCACTTCCGTCTCGTCGAGATCGTCGAGAAGGCTAAGTAGAATCTAGCCCTCCTCGATATCAATGGCCCCCACGGTTTACGTGGGGGCCATTTTCTATGCGCCTTTCGCCCCCGCATCCGGCACGCCAGAGACAACAGCCTGCCAGGGGAGCGGTCTCCAGTTATAGGGATTAAGCTGCGGGAACGTGTTAGGGTAAGGCCGTTCATCTCTTGAAAGGCCAAACTCTCTATGTCCGCGTTCTCTCGCTCTCTGCTTACCCTTGTCTGCGCTTTCTCTGTTGCAGCCCTCGTCGGTTGCGCCGCGGAGGAGCCTGCTCCCGTTGCTGCCGATGCTCCGGCGGTGGAATCCACTGGCGACGTTTCAACTACGCAGGCGGAGCCGGATTCGGACGCGGAGCCACAACCGAGCATCGAAGCGGCCGGACCCAACCCGACGCTGCCAGCCGGCTATACACCTGGCGCCGATGATTCTGGTGCGGCTGAGGGCGCGAAGACGTCCAACGCACAAGATGTAGCTAAAGACGGCGCGGGCACCTCCGCCGCCAGCGGCATTGAGAAGTGCGTGTACCGGAAGGACCGCGTCCGCAGCGAGGGCAATCCTGCCGATGTTCCCTCCACTGTGTCGGGTACCGTACACAAGGCAAAAGCAGGCGACCTTGACGGTGGAGAGCCCGGCATCGTCTTGCCCGAATATGCCTCGGAAGAGGTGTGGGTCCTGGCCTTGGACGCGCCCACCACGTTGAGCGGTACCAAGAGCGGCAGGCCGGGTGAGGTGGAGGTTCGTGCAAACCAGGAATGCATCGGAATAGTCGGCAATGGGGATTTGTGGGACGGCTACGAAGGAATGAAGGCCACCTTGCCGATCGATGCCACGAGCGGATTCTGGCAAAGCGATGTGAGTGTCCCGATGGGCACGCTGCGCATGCCCTACATACCGGCAGATATTCTTTAGCGCACCCGCCGGTGTGTGAGCGCGATAGCGATGCTAAAGACGCTGAGCACCGAGCCCACCGCGAGAAGAAACGTGCCGATACGGTAGGGCGCGGCGCTGGCCAGGTCGACGGTGCGAAAGACCTTGAGCCACACCAGCCAGCCCGCGATGAGCGCAACCGCGCCCAGCGCGGAGATAGCGCGCAGCCCCCGGGTGGGGCGCTGGGCGGGGGAGAAGGCGTGGTAGGAGGCGTCGACAAGCGCGGCGCCTCCCAACAGCACCGACAGCACCACCGCAGCTGGCACCGGCAGAAGCGCGCCCGTGCCGAAGACGACGGGCAAAATGAAGGACACCGTCACCACGAGGAAGAGCAGGCCGTGGAGCCCGGTCGTGCGCAGGGGATAGCTCATAGTAGTTCCTCCACCTCAGAAAGCGTGGGCGGCTGCGCGCCCGTGCGGGAAACAGTAATGGCTGCGGCCGTCGCCGCAAAGTGCAGGATCTCCTGCCACTCCTCGACGCTCAAAGCGCTAATGTCCCGCTCCACCAACTGTCTTAAGAGCGCGGCCATCACCGTGTCGCCCGCGCCGATGGTGTCCGCCACCTCCACCGTAACCGGCGGGACCTGCAGCGACACCGAGTCCGTGCGCACGCTCAGACCTTCGGCGCCACGCGTGGTCACGACCACGGGCACCTGCGAAAGCGCGTCCTCACCGAGGAATTCAACTTCCTCCTCGCTCAGCTTCAACAGCGTGACGTGCGGCAGCAAGGACAACAAAAACTCGCGGTGCGCCGGGGTGGCAAAGAAGGGGCGGATGTTCGGATCCAGCGCCACCTTTGTGCCCTGCGCCGCAAGCGCCTGAAGTAGCGCGGCATAGCGGGATGCGCCCGGCTCCAGGGCGAGGGAGACGGTGCCGAAGCAGGCCCAGGGGACGTCAGCAAGCACTGGCTCCACCAGCCGGTCCGCCGTGCCCTCCGTATAGAAGGAGTAGGTGGCCGAGCCGTCCTCCCCGATGTTGCAGACTGCCAGCGTGGTGGGCTCGTCACCGCGCTGCACGAGCGAGGTATCCACTCCTTCTCTATGTAGGCGCTCCATGAGCGCCTGCCCGAATGCATCCCGCGAAAGCCGCGATTGAAAACCCACGCTTGCGCCCAAACGCCCCGCCGCGACCGACACATTGAAGGGGCCGCCGCCCAACGCCGGGGTGAGATCTGCCAGCCCCCCGCGTCCGCGCGGAACGAGGTCAACGAGGCCTTCGCCACACACCATAATGTCCATAGAGCCCATACTATCGGGAGCATGAACTACCGTCCGCACTTCCATCTCTCCCCGCCGTCTGGTCGCCTTAACGATCCAAACGGGGTCTTCCTTGATGGCGATAACCTGCACGTTTACTATCAGCACGACCCCTGCTTCCCACACGCGCCGAAGCAGACGGGCTGGGGGCACGCCGTGACTTGCTTAAGCGAACCACAGCCCTGGCGGCACTTCCCGGACGCGCTCTATCCCATCCGTGAGCACGACGCCCACGGTTGCTATTCCGGTGGCGCGGTGGTCGACGGCGAGGATGTCTGGCTGTTTTATACCGGCAACCTCAAGCGCGATGGCGTGCGGATTCCCTCGCAGAACCGTGTCCGCGCGGTTGATGCCGGCGGTCCAGAAGGCGGCTTCTATGAGCACGACGCCGCGAACCCGCTCATCGACGGGCCCGCCGCAGGTTTCACCGGGCATTACCGCGATCCCCAGATCACCCGCGACAAGGACGGCTGGCGCATGGTGCTCGGCGCCCAGGCGGAGGATGAAACCGGGCACGTGGTGCTCTATCGCTCCACGGACTTGGCGCAGTGGTCTTTTAAGGGTGCGCTCACCTTTGACACCTCAGGCGCTGAGCCGGGCCTGAGCCCCGACCTGGTGCCGGGCGGCTACATGTGGGAATGCCCGAATTTGCTCACGCTGCGGGACCGCGCCACGGGGGAGGACAAGGACGTCCTGGTCATCTGCCCACAAGGTTTAGATCCCGTGCGCGGTAACGCCACGCACTACGCCTCCTCCGACCAGTGCGGCTACCTCGTGGGCCGGCTTGAGAGCACGGTTTTCCACGTGGAGCGCGGTTTCAGCGAGGTGGACTATGGCCACCAGTTCTATGCGCCGCAGCTGGTGGAGAAGGATGGCGAGGCCATCATGCTGGGGTGGATGGGGCTGCCCGCGCAGGATGACACCCCGACTGTCGCCCAGGGCTGGGTGCATACGCTGACGCTTCCGCGGCGCGTCTGGCTGGAGGATGGCTGGTTGCGCCAGGCACCGCTGTGGTCGCTAGGGTCTGCGCCGACGGGGCCGGCGCGAGAGGGGTTCGGTTCGGTGGCCACGCTGCAGGCTGGGGAGGGCACTTATGCGCTTGTCGACGCCTCCGATGCCACCGCCTTCCTCGTAGCTTACGGCGGGGGAGAGCTGCGGCTCACGTCTGGCGAAGATGAACGCGTCGTGCCGTGTCCAGCAGGAACACTGGAGCTTGTCGCTGATGGCTGCGCGGTGGAGGTCTTTGCAGGTGATGGGCGGATTGCGGGGGCGTCGGCAGTCTTTGGTGCCGGTGACGCTCGCTGGCGCGGCTGGGAAGCCCGGTAGGGTGTGAATTTTCCTATATTTGGGCCCGAATGATTGGTTTTATGTTGGGTAACGTGTCTAATGGGAGGTGAAGCTATTTAATTCATCTCACTCTCCGAGGAGGCACGCCGGTATGGATCACAAACAGGTCGCGGCGCGAACACTCAAAGCAATCGGCGGCGAAGACAACATTGTGGCGCTCGCGCACTGCGCCACCCGCCTGCGCATGGTGCTGAAAGACAGCAAAAAAGTCGATACGGCCGCACTGGAAAACGATCCGGACCTCAAGGGCATCTTTGAGGCCGGGGGCATGTTCCAGGTCATCGTCGGCCCGGGCGATGTCAACATCGTCTTCGACCAGATCAACGCGATGACCTCGAAGGATATCGCGGTTTCTACTGACAAGCTCAAGGACATCGCCGCCGACTCCGGCAATTGGTTCTCCCGGGCGGTGAAGGTCCTCGCGGATATCTTCGTGCCGCTCATCCCGATTCTGGTTGGCGGCGGTCTGCTCATGGCGCTCAACAATGTGCTGACCGCCAACGGGCTGTTCGGCGAGCAATCCGTCATCGAGATGTTCCCAGCCATGGCGGATGTCGCCGGGCTCATCAACCTCCTGGCTTCCGCGCCGTTCGCCTTCCTGCCCATCCTGGTGGGCTTCACCGCCACCAAGCGCTTCGGCGGCAACGAGTTCCTCGGCGCGGGCATGGCCATGGCCATGGTGATGCCGGACCTGGTGAACGGGTATCAGGTGGCCGCGACCATCGAGGCGGGGGAGATGTCCTACTGGAATATCTTCGGCCTCGATGTGGCCCAGGCGGGTTACCAGGGTTCCATCCTGCCGATCTTGGTCATCGCGTGGATTCTGGCCACGATTGAGAAATTCCTGCACAAGCACCTCAAGGGCACCGTGGATTTCATGCTCACCCCGTTGCTCACGTTGCTGGTGACGGGCTTTATCACCTTCATCGCGGTTGGTCCTATTCTGCGCACGGCGGGCGACATGCTTGGCGCTGGGCTCAACGACCTTTACACCTTCGCCGGCCCAGTGGGCGGCTTCATCTTCGGTTTGTTCTACTCACCGATCGTCATTACCGGCCTGCACCAGTCCTTCCCGCCGATTGAGACGATGCTGTGGAACGAGGGCGGTTCCTTCATCTTCGCGGTGGCCTCCATGGCCAACATTGCCCAGGGTGGCGTGGCCTTGGCGGTCTACTTCCTGACCAAGTCGGAGAAGCTCAAGGGCCTGTCGGGCGCCTCGGGTGTTTCCGCGCTCTTCGGCATTACCGAGCCCGCTATCTTCGGTGTGAACCTCCGCCTGCGCTGGCCGTTCTACATCGGCATGGGCGCGTCCGCAGTGGCCTCGACGCTCATCGCGCTTCTCGACGTCAAAGCTACCGCCCTCGGCGCCGCCGGCTTCATCGGATTCGTCTCAATGCGCCCGGAGGATTACACGCAGTTCTTCATCTGCGCCTTCGTCTCCCTCATCCTCTCCTTCGGCGTGGCCTTTGTATATGGCCGCTACCTCATCTCCAAGAACGGCTCCATCGATCCCGATGAGGTCGGTACCGCCAACGCCGACGTAGGCGGTGCGGTTCCTGCCGCCACCGCTGATCCGAATGCCTACCGCGTGGCCTCCCCGCTGGCCGGAAAGGCCATCGCGTTGGAATCGGTCTCCGACCCGATGTTTGCCGCCGGCAAGCTGGGCGCGGGCGCGGCCATCGAGCCGAGCGAGGGGCGCCTCGTCTCCCCGATTGATGGCAAGATCACCGTCACCTTCCCCTCCAAGCACGCCTATGCCGTGCGCGGAAAGGATGCCGACGGCAACAACGTGGACATCCTCATGCACGTCGGTTTCGACACCGTGAACCTGAAGGGTGAGCACTTTACCTCGCACGTCTCCAAGGGCGACGAGGTCAAGGCCGGCGACCTCCTCTGCGAGTTCGATATCGCCGCCATCAAGGCGGCGGATTACCCGGTGACAACACCTGTGGTGGTATCCAACTCGAAGAAGACGGGCCCGGTCCTCCCGGCCTATACCACCGGTGCGGAAATCACCTTCGGCGATGCGCTGCTCACCGTCGACCCCAAGCCGGAACCCGCTGCTGCAGCCACCGCCGCTTCAGCGGAGAAGGCCTAGAGCTTCCGTCCGCCGATTCCATAAGTGCAGACCTGGAAGTACAGCACGGTCGTCGCCAAGCACTGCGCGTGCGCTTGACGACGTCCACCAGCGCCTCTGCACTTCCGGGTCTGCACATTTGGGTTTGGGAGGATGGGAAGTTCTGTGGGGGCGGGGAAACAGTGGGGTGCGCGATTTGGGGAAACAGTGGGGGACATGCTTGAATGTATGGGTTGCATATGGTCGGTCGGTGCAGCGCGATGCGTTTCCGAATCGCCACACCGAGACCCTTCGACCGCTGTGAACAGCGAGTTCGTCGCACAGCCTATGCCACGCAAGCAAGTAGACCAGGTGTGTCAAGGACGGAAATCTTGACGCACGTTAATCCAGGTCAGGAGACCCATAGTGATTCAGCAAGAATCGCGTCTGCGCGTCGCCGACAACTCCGGTGCACGAGAGCTCCTCGTCATCCGCGTTCTCGGCGGCTCCGTTCGACGTTTCGCTGGCATTGGTGACGTTGTCGTTGCCACTGTCAAGGAAGCCACCCCGGGTGGCAACGTGAAGGAAGGCGATGTCGTCAAGGCTGTCATCGTCCGTGCCAAGAAGGAGACCCGTCGCCCGGACGGCTCCTACATCGCATTCGATGAAAACGCCGCAGTTATTCTCAAGGGCGACAATGAGCCGCGCGGTACCCGCATCTTCGGCCCGGTTGCTCGCGAACTTCGTGATAAGCGCTTCATGAAGATCGTTTCTCTCGCACCGGAGGTGATCTAATCTTATGAAGATTCATAAGGGCGATATGGTGATCGTCATTTCGGGCCCGGACAAGGGCGCGAAGGGCAAGGTCATCGAGGCATACCCGAAGCGCGACAAGGTCCTCGTTGAGGGCGTCAACCGCGTCAAGAAGCACGTTGCTAACTCCGCTACCGAGCGTGGCGCCGAGTCCGGCGGAATCGTTACCCAGGAAGCTCCGATCCACGTGTCCAACGTTGCGATCGTTGACTCCGAGGGCAACCCGACCCGCGTGGGCTACCGTTTCGACGAAAACGGCAAGAAGGTCCGCATCGCACGTAGCAACGGGAAGGACATCTAACATGAGCGAGAACTACACTCCGCGTCTGAAGACCCGCTACCGCGAGGAAATCAAGAAGACTCTGAACGACGAGTTCAAGTACGACAACGTGATGCAGATTCCGGGCGTCACCAAGGTCGTTGTCAACATGGGTGTGGGCGACGCTGCCCGCGACTCCAAGATGATCAACGGTGCTCTCGAGGACCTTACCGCTATCACCGGCCAGAAGCCGCAGGTGCGTCGCGCTAAGAAGTCCATCGCAAACTTCAAGCTCCGTGAGGGCATGCCCATCGGCGCACGCGTTACCCTGCGCGGCGACCGCATGTGGGAGTTCCTGGACCGCCTGCTGACCATCGCGCTGCCGCGTATTCGCGACTTCCGCGGTCTCTCCGACCAGCAGTTCGACGGCCACGGCAACTACACCTTCGGTCTCACCGAGCAGACCATGTTCTACGAGATTGACATCGACAAGGTGGACCGCCCGCGCGGTATGGACATCACCGTCGTGACCACCGCTACCAACGACGAGGAGGGCCGCAAGCTCCTGCGCGAGCTCGGCTTCCCGTTCAAGTAAAGTAGCGCTTGAATCATTCCCCCGGCACTCCGTGAAGGAGCTCCGGGGGAGTTTTGTGTCTGCGCCCTTTTTGGGGTCTTGTTTCCCCTGAGTAAAGATGATGTCTGAGGTTGTGAGTAAACTACGAGCGTCTGAGAAGTCTGCGTCCCCCAGTGAGGTAAGAAATGTCCCTGAATGATGCTTCGGCAGCCGCGGTAAAGAAAAAGGTTGCGTTGCTCGATGAGTCCTTTGGCCGGTTCGCCGTGCGCTCCACCCTGGCGGGTGTGTACCTCGCCATCGGTACGGCGTTTGCTGCGGTGATGGGGATGGGCGTCGAGAAGCATGTGGAAGGCATGGGCTCGCTGGTCTTTGCCTGCCTGTTCGGCTTGGGCCTGTTTGCCATCGTCCTTCTCGGCGCGGAGCTGGCCACCGGCAACATGATGTACATGGTCTATGGCGCCGTAACTAAACAGGTGGGCTGGGGCAAGGGCCTGTGGCTGCTGGTGGTCACGACGCTGTTTAACCTGGTTGGTGCTGCCCTCTTTGCCGCAGCCATGGGAATGTCGGCCAAGCTGGGCGGAATCGACCCCAACCATCTCATTGCTAACCTCTCGATGGGCAAGCTGACCAAGGGCCCAGGCGGGCTGCTGGTGGAGGCCATGCTGGCCAACTTCGTGGTCAACATGGCTATCGTCGGCGCGGTCTTTGCCAAGGATGTGGTGTCCAAGTTCTTCGTCATCGTGCCGATCATCGCCTGCTTCGTGGGCCTAGGCCTGGAGCACGTTATTGCCAACTTCTGCCTGATGACCCTGACCTTCTTCTGCGCCAGCCCGCTGCCGGAAGGCTTTACCCTCGGCGCGGTGTTGGCCAACTGGTCCATCGTGTGGGTGGGAAACCTCATCGGCGGCGGCTTCCTTATTGGCGGCGTGTACGCCTGGCTTAACTCTGGCCCGGAGGCGTACCGCGACTAAGTTCGCCCGAGTAGAGGTTGAAGCGGTCGCCGCGGGCAAAGCCCACGAGCGCCATGCCGGTTTCCCGGGCGGTTTCCACCGCCAGCGAGGAGGCCGCGGAGACCGCAACGAGCATGCCGAAGCCGGCCATAGCAGCCTTGTTGACCAGCTCGAAGCTGGCGCGCGAGCTCATCACCAGGATGAGGTCGCTGGCGGGCAGCATTCCTTCCATCAGTAGGTGGCCGATGACCTTGTCGGCGGCGTTGTGCCTGCCGACGTCCTCGCGTACAACGACGGGTTCTCCCTCGAGCGTGAAGGCGCCCGCGGCGTGGATGCCGCCGGTTTTGCGGAACTGCTTCTGTTCCGCTTTCAAGGCGCCGGGCAGCTTGGCGACGATCCCCGGATCCACCGGCACCTGTGGGATTGAGTATCGCGACTGCATCATCAGCGCCTCGATAGAGGAGGTGCCGCACACTCCGCACGCAGACGTGGTTGTCGTCAGGCGGAGATCGGCGAGGCTGATCGCGTGGGGGTTGGCTAGCTCAACGTCGAGCAGGTTATAGGGGTTGCGCCCGTCCACTGAGGCACCGGCGCAGTAGCGCGCCTCGGTGACATCGCTGGCCTTCTCGATGTGGCCCTCGGAATGAAGAAAACCATGGGCCAGCTCGACATCGTGGCCGGGCGTGCGCATCGTCGTGGTCAGCGTTTGTCCGCCCACGCGGATCTCCAAAGGCTCTTCGCCGGCGACGGTATCGCCGCGGGTATCGACCTGGATGACCTCTCCGTGCTCATCGAGGCGCACCTTGGTCACGGCGAAGGTGGCGTTGACGCGCCCGCTCATCGGTTGAGGGCCTCCTTGAGCGTGGCGATGTGGGTGCGGGCCTCGTCGACGTCCTTCGAGGCCAAACCGACCAGGTACGCCGTCAGCGGGGCAGCGGGGCGCGATTGGGTATGCGCGACGTCCTTGGTCAGATCGAGGAGTTCTCTAACCAAGGCGGTGGCGTCGGCCGGGGAGACGCCGACAAGCTCGGCAGCCTCCTCAAGCCACTGGTGTGCCGTGCGGATGGGGTCTTGTTCTTCACTCATGACTTCCCATGCTAACGCGTTTTGGAAAACAGCATGTCAGCGAGTAAAGTAAGCCGAAGGACTTGCATTTTTCCTCCTCCGCGCCGCAAAAATGGCGCTGGAGGTGCGCAAATGTGCCAAGCCGGAAGAATTGAACACATCTACTTTGTTGTAGGCCCCTCGCCGTAGACAGCGGACCGTTGTCTGTATCAAAGGGTGGCGAGCGCCTCGCGGTATTGACCGCGGGGAGCGTGAGTAGCCCGAAATCACACGGAAAACGCTTTGGTGAGCTTTAAGGGAACCGCAACGAGAAAGGTTACAGGTCACTCATATGACTATGACTGATCCTATTGCCGACATGTTGTCGCGCGTGCGCAATGCATCCAATGCGCACCACGATTCCGTGTCGATGCCGACCTCCAAGCTCAAGGCGAACATCGCCGAGATCTTGAAGCAGGAAGGCTACATCGCTGACTACTCCGTCGAGGGCCGCGAGCTGTCCCTCGAGCTTAAGTACAACAATCGTGAGCGTTCCCTCTCGGGTCTGCGTCGCGTGTCTAAGCCGGGTCTGCGTGTGTACGCAAAGTCCACCGAACTGCCGCAGGTTCTGGGCGGCCTGGGCGTGGCCATCATTTCCACGTCTCAGGGTCTGCTTACCGACCGTCAGGCTCAGGAGAAGGGTGTAGGCGGAGAAGTTCTCGCCTACGTCTGGTAAGGGAGGATTGACACATGTCTCGTATCGGTCTAGCACCTATCGCCGTCCCGAAGGGCGTCGACATCACCATCAATGGCCAGGTTGTCAACGTGAAGGGGTCCAAGGGCTCCCTCGAGGTTGAGCTGCCGGAGCCGATCACCGCAGCCGTCGAGGACGATGAGATCAAGGTCTCCCGTCCGGACGACGACCGCAAGAACCGCGCACTGCACGGTCTGGCCCGCTCCCTGGTCAACAACGCCGTCGTTGGCGTGACCGAGGGCTACACCAAGAAGATGGAAATCTTCGGTGTTGGTTACCGCGTCCAGCAGAAGGGTAAGGACCTGGAGTTCTCTCTGGGCTACTCCCACCCGATCCTCATCAAGGCTCCGGAGGGCATCACCTTCGCTGTGGATGGCGCAACCAAGCTCTCCGTATCTGGTATTGACAAGCAACTGGTTGGACAGGTCGCCGCGTACATCCGCCGCCTGCGTAAGGACGATCCTTACAAGGGCAAGGGTATTCGCTACGACGGCGAGCAGATCCGCCGCAAGGTCGGAAAGACGGGTAAGTAAGCAATGGCTAACACTGAAAACGCAAAGCGCACCCCGGTTGGCAAGGACATTTCCTCGCGTCGTCGTGAAGCACGCGCGCGCCGCCACTTCCGCATCCGTAAGACCCTCCGCGGCACCCCTGAGGCACCGCGTCTGGTCGTTCACCGCTCCTCCCGCCACATGCACGTTCAGGTCATCGACGACCTGGCCGGCCACACCCTGGCCGCTGCTTCCTCCATGGAAGCCGACGTGCGTGCACTCGAGGGCGATAAGAAGGCCAAGGCTGCCAAGGTAGGCCAGCTCATCGCTGAGCGCGCCAAGGCCGCTGGCATCGAGAAGGTCGTCTTCGACCGTGCAGGCTACAAGTACCACGGCCGCGTTGCTGCGCTGGCCGAAGCTGCTCGTGAAGGTGGTCTGCAGTTCTAATGATTAAGGCATACGGAAACATCAACGGAAGGAACGCCTAATGTCGGACCGTGAACAGCGTGACGGCGGACGCTCCGCCGAGAACAACAACGACCGCAAGGGTCGCAACAACGGCCGTCGTAACGACCGCCGCAACCACCAGGACAACGAGCGCGATAAGTACATCGAGCGCGTTGTGACCATCAACCGCGTCTCCAAGACCGTTAAGGGTGGCCGCAACATGTCCTTCACCGCTCTCGTCGTCGTTGGCGACGGCCAGGGCATGGTTGGCGTCGGCTACGGCAAGGCCAAGGAAGTCCCGGCCGCAATCCAGAAGGGTGCAGAAGAGGCTCGCAAGAACTTCTTCCGCGTCCCGATGATTGCCGGCACCATTACCCACCCGGTTGAGGGTCGCGACGCAGCTGGCATCGTCATGATGAAGCCGGCCGCTCCGGGTACCGGTGTCATCGCCGGTGGTGCTGCTCGTCCGGTGCTTGAGTGCGCCGGTGTGCAGGACATCTTGTCGAAGTCCCTGGGCTCCGACAACGCTCTCAACGTCGTCCGCGCTACCGTGGACGGCCTCAAGCAGCTGGTTCGCCCGGAGGAAGTTGCTGCACGCCGCGGCAAGTCCCTCGAGGAGGTCGCACCGGCCCAGATGCTGCGCAAGCGCGCAGGTCAGGAGGCATAAGCAATGGCTCTGAAGATTACTCAGGTAAAGGGCCTTGTGGGCACCAAGCCGAACCACCGCGCCAACATTGAGGCCCTTGGTCTCAAGCGCATCGGACACTCTGTTGTAAAGCAGGACACCCCGATTATTCGCGGCATGGTTCACAAGGTGCGTCACCTGGTCACCGTCGAAGAAGTGGCAGGGGAGTAAACCATGGCTGATATCATCAAGCTCCACGACCTGCGCCCGTCCGCAGGCTCCAATAAGCCCAAAACCCGCGTCGGCCGCGGTGAGGCATCCAAGGGTAAGACCGCTGGTCGCGGTACCAAGGGCACCGGTGCTCGCAAGCAGGTTTCCGCTGCTTTCGAGGGTGGCCAGATGCCGATCCACATGCGTCTGCCGAAGCTCAAGGGCTTCAAGAACCCGAACCACGTTGAGTACCAGGTAGTCAACGTTGCTGACCTCGCAGAGGCTTTCGCTCAGGGTGGCGACGTCACCGTAGCGGACATCGTCGCTGCTGGCCTGGTTCGCAAGAACCAGCCGGTCAAGGTTCTGGGCAACGGCGACATCAACGTTAAGTTGAACGTCACGGCTGACAAGTTCTCCAAGTCTGCTGTTGAGAAGATCGAGGCTGCTGGCGGCACCGCCACCACCAAGTAAATCTTTACTCAGTAGATTTCTTCCCCCTGTCCACCGCATTCGTGCGGGGCAGGGGGATTTTTCATGCCTATTGTGCGCGCGGAGCTAAGAAGAGTAGTATCACCCTTGGTTAAATCTTAGTAAGCGTTAAGGAGAGTGTTATGTCGTCCGTATCTTCCATCGTGGCAACCGCCATCGCCGCACTTCTGCCCCTGGCTGGCGTTACTGGCCCCGTCGATGCACAGGAGATGCTCTCCCAGCCAGAGTCCGCCACCAGCACGGAAAACCTGCCCAGCGGCGAGCTGGCGGTGCAGCGCGAGCTGGCCCTTGCCACCCAGGAGCTGGGGCACGACTTCATGACCATCCGCTTTGAAGGCAATGACACCGCGCACATCGTCTTCCTGGAAACCTACAACCCCGACACCGACCAGGCCGCCGTGGACCGCGTGATGAAGGCCCTGGCCACCAACGGTTATGATCGCGTCGATGCAGTTGCCTAGGAAGGCAGCGCGCTACGCGTCGTTGACCGTCTTTTCATAGAGGCCGGGGAAGCGGCTGTCCGGGTCAGTGAGCGCTTTAATGCGCTCCGGCAGGTCACCGCCGTAGAGCTCGGCAAATTCTTCGGGGGAGTAGAAGGCTTCTGAATACAGCGACTTATGCCCGCCGAGCTCGCTGACTTTAGCTTCGATGACGCGGTTGAAGGCGCCGTTGCCCGGGGCGGAGGGGTCGACGTGATTGCCCTCCACGCCTGACCAGAACCCCACGTTGACCCAGGTTTGGTCCGGGCGCAGCGGGTACAGCGGCCACGGGGCGGGGGAATCAGCCGCGAGAGAGCCGGTGCCGACGAGGTCTTCGACGCCCTCGCGAAGTCGAATCGGGCACAGCCACACCGGTTGAATATCGGAGGCCGCAAAGAACCAGTCCAAGAACTCCGGCAAGTTCTCCGGGGTGACCTCGATGTCCTGCACCACGCGCTCACCCCGCGGCAGGCCCTTTGGCTTCTTGATGAAGTTGTACTCCAGCTCGTATTTCCGGTCCAGGCGCACGAGCTTCCAGTAGAAGGAACTGCGCCGCAGCTGCCGCGGCCACACCTTGCGCACCCGCGGGTTCTGCGCGCCAAAGGCTCGCGAGCACCAGAACCAGTCAGTATCCCAGCGCCAGATGTAATCGCGCACCGTGAGGCGGTCGCGGCGAATACCCCGGGCGTGCTGGAGGCTGCGGTAGAAAATCTCCTCCCTCGTGTAGTCGGAGGTTGGGCCCTCCTCCTCCGTGAAACGGGCCATGACCAGGTAGGATTCCTCCGGAGAGAAGACCACGCCATCGAGGCCGTGGACATCGAGGCCGTCGTAGGAGTGGGTGCGGGAGACGTCGTCAAGCGTGCGTGCCAAGGACTCAAAGTCGTGGAAGCGCACCTCCCTCAGTTCCACGTAAGGCTTCACCGCGCGCAGCTCAATCTTGAGGCGCACCGCATAGCCCAAGGAGCCATAGGAGTTGGGGAAGAGACGGAAGAGATCGACATTCTCCTCGCGCGAGCACGTGAGAATCTCGCCAGTACCGGTGAGGATGTCCATCTCCAGCACGGATTCGTGCGGCAATCCATCGCGGAAGCTCGTGGACTCCACGCCCATGCCCGTTACCGCGCCGCCGAGCGTAATGGTCTTGAGCTGCGGCACCACGAAGGGCATAAGGCCGTGCGGCAAGGTGGCGTCGACAAGGTCCTCGTAGGTGCACATGCCTTGAACCTCGGCGGTCTGCGCAATTGGATCGACCTCAATGACCCCACCCAGACCGGACACGTCGAGCCCCACCTGCTCGCCGCTGCGCCCGCGGAAAAGGTTCGAGGTTTTCTTTGCCAGACGTACGCGCTTATCCTTCGGCACCGCGCGGAAGCTACGCAGGAGCTTATCGACGCCCTCCTCGTGCGCTTTCCAGCCTACCGGCGGGATTTCCACGGCGTCGACGCTGCGGTGATTGCGAATGAGATCAGTCAACATAGAATTCCTTTAAGTCTTTAGAAGCGCGAATCTTCCCACCAGCGGCGCTCGGGCACGCCGGAACGAGAACCGGCCTCACCCAGCTTGACGCCCAAGAAGTGGTACAAGTTGATGATGTTGTGCTCGAAGCCCCACTCGGAGCCGGCCATATAGATGGCCCACAGGCGCGCGGTGGGAAGGCCCACCAGAGAGCAGGCCTCCACCCACGTCTCCTTGAGGTTCTCGCACCAATCGTGCAGAGTGCGCATGTAGTCGAAGCGCAGGGATTCCGTGTGGACAACCTCGAAGCCGGCATCCTGCATGCACTTCGTAATGGTGCCGGAGCCGGAGAGCTCACCGTCGGGGAAGATATAGCGGTCAATGAAGCCGCCCTTCGGAGTCTTGTGATTATCCGGGTAGGTAATGCAGTGGTTGAGCATCAATCCACCCGGCTTGAGCTTGCCGTTGAGGAAGCTAAAGAAGTCCGGGTAGTTCTTGACGCCAATGTGCTCGAGTAGCCCGATGGCGGAGATAGCGTCGAAGCCTTCCTCGGTGACATCGCGATAGTCCATGAAGCGGATTTCCGCGAGGTCCTCGAGACCCTCCTCCTTGATCTTGGCCTGGCTCCACTCAGCCTGCTCCTTGGAGAGGGTTACTCCGAGGGACTTCACACCGCGCTTGGCGGCGTAGCGCACCATGCCGCCCCAGCCGCAGCCGACGTCCAGGTGGCGGTCACCCTCCTTGAGCCGCAACTTGTCGAAGATGAGGCGATACTTGTTTTCCTGGGCCTCATCCAGCGTGGCGTCGGGGGAGGGGTAGTAGGCGCAGGTATACGTCATCGAGTCACCGAGGAAAAGCTCGTAGAAGTCATTACCCACGTCGTAGTGATCGGAGATGACGTCCGCGTCGCGTTCCTTGGAGTGCTTGGACAATCCTTCGTGCAGCTTGCGGCGCAGCCACGAGGCTCGCTCGACTTCCGGGACCGGCTGGATCTGGAAAGCTCCCATCGAGGCCAGGGAGCGTGCCACCCTGGCCAAGGTCTTCGCGTCCGGGCGGGTGAACTTGTCATACATGGCGTGCAGCGCATCGAAGATGCCGTAGGGGTGCGCCGGGTGTTCGCCCTCGACAGTGATGCCGTCGGTGACATAAGCGCGGGCAAATCCTACATCCCCTGGGTGAGTCGCGATATAGGCCAAGCCCTGGAGGTTGTTGATCTTGACGGTAAACTGCGCATCGGCTGGGCCGGTGGCGGAACCATCGAAAGCCTCCCAGCGGAAGGGGTTGGGGCTGGGGACGAAGGTATCGATAATCTCGGCCACGGTCATTGGAGAGAATCGCTTACTCATAAAACTACATACTTCTTTCGGTTCATTGGCTGGCAGAAAAAGAACGGCCATACTCCGAGACGCCCCGGGCGTCTCGGGGGAGGTCGAAAAGACGTAGAAATCTTGTAAGGACATTGCCTTCAGACAACACAGGCAATGGTAGGCCCAATCCGGGGATAGCGCTAAGGGAGAAACTAAAAAGGGGACCTCCGGGCGGCCATGTGCGGGGTTAATGTGGCGAAAGTGGCCAAGGCTGGTAGGGTAATGGGGTCAAAAGTGTTCAACCGTTCCTATGAGATGCCTTAAGAGGGCTCTTAGCTTTTGGGAACAGATGAGATCCACCCCCGTGCGCGGCGAATTCGAACCGCACAACAAGCGCGGTAGGCCAGGAGGATTAAGTAGTGTCCGCCATTTTGCAGGCTTTTAAAGATGCCGACCTGCGTAAGAAGATCATCTTCACGCTCGTGTTGATTATCCTCTACCGCGTTGGCGCGCAGATCCCGTCGCCGGGCGTTGATTACGCCACCATCGCCGGCCGCCTTCGTGACCTCACGGAGGAATCCGGCAACCTCTACTCGGTGATCAACCTGTTCTCCGGTGGCGCGCTGCTGCAGCTGTCGATCTTCGCCATCGGCATCATGCCGTACATTACGGCGTCGATTATCGTGCAGCTGCTCACCGTGGTGATTCCTCACTTCGAGCAGTTGAAGAAGGAGGGGCAGTCCGGTCAGGCCAAGATGACGCAGTACACGCGCTACCTCACCCTGGCGCTGGCGCTTCTGCAGTCTTCGGGCATTGTGGCCCTGGCGGACCGCGAGCAACTCTTGGGGCAAGGCGTACGCGTCCTGGCGGAGGACCGTAACTTCTTCACCCTCGTCGTGCTCGTTATCACCATGACCTCCGGCGCCATCCTCGTGATGTGGATGGGTGAGCTGATTACGGAGAAGGGCATTGGTAACGGTATGTCGCTGATGATTTTCGCCGGTATTGCTACCCGCCTTCCCACCGATGGTGTCAGCATCATGCAGAACAACGGTGGCCTCGTCTTCGCCATGGTGGTTGCCGGCCTCATCGTCCTCGTCGTGGGCATCACCTTCATCGAGCAGGGCCAGCGCCGCATTCCGGTGCAGTACGCAAAGCGTATGGTTGGCCGTCGCCAGTACGGTGGTTCGTCGACCTACCTGCCGCTCAAGGTCAACCAGGCCGGCGTTATCCCGGTTATCTTCGCTTCCTCGCTGATCTACATGCCAGTGCTTATCACCCAGATCGTCAACTCCGGCTCTCCGGGCGTGTCCGATAACTGGTGGCAGCGCAACGTGATTGCGCACCTGCAGGCACCGAGCTCCTGGCAGTACATCGTCCTCTACTTCGTCCTCACCATCTTCTTCTCCTACTTCTATGTCTCGGTTCAGTATGACCCTGCTGAACAGGCGGAGAACATGAAGAAGTATGGTGGATTTATCCCGGGTATCCGCCCGGGTCGGCCGACCGCCGAATACCTGGGATTCGTCATGAACCGCCTTCTGTTCGTCGGTTCGATCTACCTGGCGCTCATCGCTGTTCTGCCGAATATACTTCTGGACCTCGGCGTGGGCCGCGCAGGTGCCAGCGGCACTTCCGCCTTCGGCGGTACTGCCATCCTCATTATGGTCTCGGTGGCCCTGACCACGGTCAAGCAAATCGAGTCCCAGCTCCTACAATCCAACTACGAAGGACTGCTTAAGTAATGCGTTACGTACTCCTTGGCCCTCCCGGTGCCGGCAAGGGCACCCAAGCCGCCCTCCTCAGCGAAAAGCTCGGCGTTCCGCACATCTCCACCGGTGACCTCTTCCGCGCCAACATTGGTGAGGGCACCCCGCTCGGCGTCGAGGCTAAGTCCTACATCGACGCCGGCAAGCTGGTGCCGACTGATGTCACCGCCCGCATGGTGGAGGACCGCCTCAACCAGGATGACGCCAAGGATGGCTTCCTTCTCGACGGCTTCCCCCGCACTGTGGAGCAGGCCGACATTCTTGAGAAGCTCCTCTCCGACAAGGGCCTGAAGCTCGACGGCGTGCTGAACTTTGAGGTATCCGAGGACGTCGTGGTCGAGCGCATGCTCGCCCGCGGCCGCGCGGACGACACCGAGGAGACCATCCGTACACGCCTGGGCGTCTACCGCGAGGAGACCTTCCCGCTCATCGAGCACTATGGCGATGCCATCATCTCCATTAAGGCTGAAGGAACCGTTGAGGAAATCAACGAGCGTACCCTGAAGGCAATGGGCAAGTAGCCCGTCTTTTGTCATGGCTTTTCGTCGACGCACTAAAACGATTCCGGCCCGCACCCCGGGCGAGCTTGATGCCATGCAGGCGGCTGGCGAAATCGTCGGCCGCGCCCTGCAGGCGGTGCGTGCCGCCGCTGCAGTTGGCGTGAGTACGCTCGAGCTCGACCACGTAGCCGAGCAGACCATTCGAGATGCCGGTGCCGTGCCCACCTTCAAGGGCTACGGCGGTTTTCCGGGGTCCATCTGTGCGTCAGTCAACGACGTCATTGTCCATGGCATACCCAGCAAGGAGATTGTCCTCGCTGAAGGGGACCTTGTCTCTATCGACTGTGGCGCCACGCTCGACGGCTGGGTGGGGGATAGCGCGTGGACGTTTGGCGTCGGCAAGCTCAGCTCTGAGGCGCAGGCGCTGTCTGATGCCACCGAATGGGTCCTGCACGAAGGGCTTAAGGCCATGGTCCCCGGCAACCGGCTTACCGACGTCTCCGCAGCCCTCGAACAGGCCACCTACCGCGCCGAGGATAAGTTCGGCGTGGACCTGTTTATTGTTGACGGCTACGGCGGCCACGGTATCGGCCACGAAATGCACGAAGACCCATACCTGGCCAATGAAGGCAAGGCAGGGCGCGGTCCCATCATCCAGGAGGGCTCCGTCCTGGCCATTGAACCGATGCTGGCGCTGGGCACTGAGGACAACGCCGTGCTTGACGACGACTGGACCGTTGTCACCCTCGACGGATCGCTGGCTGCCCACTGGGAACACACCGTGGCGGCAACGGAGAATGGTCCTCGAATTCTGACACAGCGTTACTAAAACGCAACATTCAGGTAGGAAAACCGTGGAGGAAGGTTTATACTTCTCCACATGTCTAAGATTCGCTCCTTTGTTGGCGCTCGTTCCCTACGCCGTGCCACCGCAATTGGCCTGGTAGCCGCCACTCTCTCGGTTGCCCCCGCCGCAAACGCACAGACGGTCCCTTCGATTGATTCCCTGTCCTCCGACGTCCAATCTCAGATTGATGAGTTCGCCGGCCAGACCCGTGAGAACGCGTGGAACAGCCGCAACCAGATGCTGGAGACGCTGCACAACGTTAACCCGCAGGCTGCTGACGCCCTGCGCCCCGTCATCGACGGTGCCATTGAACTGGTCTTCCCGGGCCTCATTGAGCAGAAGAACGCCGAGATTCGTGCGGCTCGCGAAGCTGCAGAGCGCGCTCACGCTGAGCAGGTCGCACGCGAGAAAGCCGCCGCTGAGGAGGCTGCCCGCAAGGCCGAGGCTGAGCGCCAGGCTCAGCGCTTTGATGTCGGCCCGTGCCCCGCGGATGCGCGCATCTGCGTAGACCGCGACGGCCGCCGCTCGTGGCTGCAGGACGGCAACGGCAACGTGACCTATGTTGCTCAGGGCATGTCCACCGGTATGCCGGGCCAGGAGACCCCGGCCGGTACGTTCTACATCAACCGCAAGATCAAAGACGAGATTTCTTGGGAGTTTGGCAACGCTCCGATGCCCTACGCCATGTACTTCACCAATAACGGCCATGCTTTCCATGAGGGCTCCCCGGCATACCAGTCCAATGGCTGCGTACGCCTGACCCACCAGGATGCTGTGCGCTACTGGAATGATGTGCCGATGGGTTCCAAGGTCTTCATCTACTAGAACCGCAGCGGCTAGTAGCCGACTCTCTCGCATACCTCCCGCGCCTTTGGGCGATGGGAGGTTTTATATTTGGAAAACGCGTATCCGCAGCGTATGCTTTAGAGCTGGTGTCTGTACGCAGCCAAAGTGGTTGTGGAGGACACCAGGCAGTAGACACCAAACATGCAGGTGGGGGCGTCGTCAAGCGCGGCGCGAAGAACCCCACCAGAAAAGTAGAGGTTATGGCTAAGGAAGGCGCAATCGAGGTTGAGGGTCGCATCGTCGAACCCCTGCCCAACGCAATGTTCCGCGTCGAGCTCGACAACGGGCATAAGGTACTTGCCCACATTTCGGGCAAGATGCGTCAGCACTACATCCGCATCCTCCCGGAGGATCGCGTTGTCGTGGAGCTGTCTCCTTATGACCTAACCCGCGGACGCATCGTCTACCGCTACAAGTAAAGACAGTAAGCCTCCTCACCCACGGGACGCACTTGGTGCGTCCCTTTCTACCTCAGGCTGCGATGGCCTGAGCCCACGCTGCTAAGCATGCCCACAGTTCCCCGGCACGGCCCGGGGCGAAGCGTATGCGTGGCGGGGGACGGATGAGGAGAAAACCATCGTAACAACCCGAAAGGACTAGCCATATGGCACGTCTAGCTGGTGTTGACCTCCCGCGCAACAAGCGCATGGAGGTTGCTCTCACCTACATCTACGGCATCGGGCCTGCCCGTGCCAAGGAGCTGCTGGAAAAGACCGGCATTTCTCCTGACCTGCGCACCGACAACCTCGACGATGATCAGCTGTCGGCGCTGCGTGACGTCATCGAAGCTACCTGGAAGGTCGAGGGTGACCTCCGCCGCCAGGTTCAGGCTGACATCCGTCGCAAGATTGAAATCGGTTGCTACCAGGGCATCCGCCACCGTCGTGGCCTGCCCGTTCGTGGTCAGCGCACCAAGACCAACGCTCGTACGCGCAAGGGTCCGAAGAAGACGATCGCAGGAAAGAAGAAGTAACACATGCCACCTAAGACTCGTTCCGGCGCGCGCCGTGGTGGTCGTCGCGTCGTAAAGAAGAACGTGGCCGCTGGCCACGCATACATCAAGTCCACCTTCAACAACACCATCGTGTCCATCACGGACCCGCACGGTGCTGTCATCTCCTGGGCATCCTCCGGCCACGTTGGCTTCAAGGGTTCCCGTAAGTCCACCCCGTTCGCAGCGCAGATGGCTGCTGAGAACGCGGCCCGCAAGGCCATGGACCACGGTATGAAGAAGGTTGACGTTTTCGTCAAGGGTCCGGGCTCCGGCCGCGAGACCGCCATCCGTTCCCTGCAGGCTGCAGGCCTCGAGGTTTCCTCGATCACGGATGCCACCCCACAGCCGCACAACGGCTGCCGTCCGACCAAGCGCCGCAAGGTTTAAGGGAAAGGAAGAGGTAAGAAAATGGCTCGTTATACTGGCCCCGCTACCCGCGTATCCCGCCGTCTGCGCGTCGACCTGGTCGGCGGCGACATGGCATTTGAGCGCCGCCCGTACCCACCGGGACAGGCTGGCCGCAACCGCATCAAGGAATCTGAGTACCTGCTGCAGCTCCAGGAGAAGCAGAAGGCAAAGTACACCTACGGCGTGCTGGAGCGTCAGTTCCGCCGCTACTACGCCGAGGCTAACCGTCTCCCGGGCAAGACCGGTGACAACCTCGTCGTTCTGCTCGAGTCCCGTCTCGACAACGTGATCTACCGCGCTGGTCTGGCCAACACCCGCCGCCAGGCTCGCCAGCTTGTCTCCCACGGTCACTTCACCGTGAACGGCAAGAAGATCAACGTTCCGTCCTTCCGCGTTACGCAGTATGACATCATCGATGTTCGTGAGCGTTCCCAGAAGATGGAATGGTTCGAAGAGGCTCAGGACCGCCTGGTAGACGCCAACGTTCCGGCGTGGCTGCAGGTCGTTCCGGACACCCTGCGCATCCTCGTGCACCAGCTGCCCGAGCGCGCTCAGATCGACGTTCCGCTGCAGGAGCAGCTCATCGTCGAGCTTTACTCGAAGTAATCCTTCGACACTTTCATCTTTACCCCTTCTACCGGCGTCATATAGCGGGCGCCGACAAGGAGAAACTCCATGCTTATTTCCCAGCGTCCTCAGCTCACCGAGGAATTCATCGACTCGTCTCGCTCCAAGTTCGTCATCGAACCGCTCGAGCCGGGTTTTGGTTACACCCTCGGTAACTCGCTTCGTCGCACGCTGCTCTCGTCCATCCCGGGCGCGGCAGTAACCTCCATCAAGATTGATGGTGTGCTCCACGAGTTCACCACCATCAACGGCGTGAAGGAAGACGTTTCCGAAATCATCCTGAACATCAAGGGTCTGGTTCTGTCCTCCGACTCTGACGAGCCGGTGGTTATGTACCTGAGCAAGGAAGGCCCGGGTGAGGTAACTGCAGGCGATATCCAGCCGCCGGCTGGCGTGGAGATCCACAACTCGGATCTGCACATCGCATCGCTGAATGATTCCGCCAAGCTGGAGATGGAACTCGTCGTCGAGCGCGGCCGTGGCTACGTCCCGGCTGCCTCCACTTCCGGGGAAATCGGCCGCATTCCGGTCGACCAGATCTACTCCCCGGTGCTGAAGGTCTCCTACAAGGTCGAAGCTACTCGTGTTGAGCAGCGCACCGACTTTGACAAGCTGATCATCGACGTCGAGACCAAGAACTCGATTTCCGCACGCGACGCCCTGGCTTCCGCCGGTGGCACCCTGGTCGAGCTCTTCGGCCTGGCCCGCGAGCTGAACACCGCTGCTGAGGGCATTGAGATTGGCCCGTCCCCGCAGGAGACGGAGTACATCGCCGCCTACAGCATGCCGATCGAGGATCTGAACTTCTCCGTCCGCTCCTACAACTGCCTGAAGCGCCAGGAAATCCACACCGTTGGTGAGCTCGCAGAGTGCACCGAATCGGACCTGCTGGATATCCGCAACTTCGGTCAGAAGTCGATCAATGAGGTAAAGATCAAGCTGGCTAACCTGGGCCTGGCTCTCAAGGACACCCCTGAGGACTTCGACCCGACCCAGCTCGAAGGCTACGACGCAGAAACCGGCGACTTCAAAGACCCGGCTTCCGACGATTCCGAGTAAAGAATTCCACTGAATCGTGACGGCGCGACTTGTGCGCCCCGTCGCGCGCTCACTTAATCCGCACACGAGGAGTACACAATGCCTACCCCCAAGAAGGGTCCGCGTCTCGGCGGCTCCGCCAGCCAGCAGAAGCACCTGCTGAGCAACCTGGCAGCGAGCCTGTTCGAGCACGGCGCAATCAAGACCACCGACGCTAAGGCGAAGCTGCTTCGTCCTTACGCCGAGAAGATCATCACCAAGGCGAAGGCCGGCACCGTTGCTGACCGTCGCGCAGTTCTCAAGCTCATCCCGCAGAAGGATGTCGTTGCCTACCTCTTCGACGAGCTGGCACCGAAGTTCGAGAACCGTGAGGGTGGCTACACCCGCATCATCAAGCTGGACAACCGCTCCGGCGACAACGCCCCGATGTCCCAGATCTCCCTCGTTCTCGAGGAGACCGTGACCTCCGAGGCTAACCGCGCTACCCGCGCTGCTGCCTCCAAGCAGGCTGAGGAAGCTAAGGCTGAAGAGGCTGAGGCTGAATCCGCTGAGGAAGCAAAGGCAGAGGCAACCGAGGCAGAGGTCGAGGAGACCGCTGCTGAGGAGTCCGAGGAGAAGTAAACTTCTCTCGCCTTAACTAGGCCGCAGTACCACCTTAGGTGGGGCTGCGGCCTTTTGTTATGCTTTCTGGGCTATATAACCCCGACCAGAACGTATACTCTATGACCCCGCTGTTTACTGTGCTGTACGTAATCGGCATCGTCTCCGAGGCGATGACCGCTGCGCTGTCCGCTGGCCGGCAAAAGATGGATCTGTTTGGCGTCATCATGTTGGGCGCAGTCACCGCATTGGGCGGCGGCACGATCCGCGACATGGTGCTGGGCGCCTACCCGTTGACGTGGGTGGCGGAACCGCGCTTCCTCTTGGCCGTGGTGGCCGCCGCCGTCGCCACGGTTTATATGTCCTTCCTAATGCACTATTTCCGGCATGTATTCTTGCTTCTCGACGCCCTGGGCCTTGCGGTATTCAGTGTCCTTGGTGCTCAGAAGGCCTTGGAACATGGCCATGGGTTGGTTATCGCTGCCGTGGCTGCGGTGCTGACCGGTGTCTTTGGCGGTATTTTGCGTGACTTGTTGTCCGACCGTATCCCGCTGGTCTTGTCCGCCGAGCTGTACGCCTCCATTTCTGTTCTTGCAGCCTTTTCTTATGCGGGATTGATGGAGCTGGGGCTCAGCGATGAGGTCGCTGGCGTCGTGACGGTATGCCTAGCGCTGGCGCTGCGCGTGGCTGCGATCTACTTTGGATGGTCGCTGCCGGTGTTTGAATACCGGGGAGCCGAACAACCCATGGACCCGCGCCTGCGCTTGTCTGCCCGCATTGTTCGGGATGGCGCCCGCAAGGCCAAGCGCAAAGCCGACCAGGCCAAGAAGAATCTAAAGCACCCCAAGCGGGCTGGCTATGCCGCTTTGAGCAAGCTGGGCGTGAGCAAGAGCGCGAAGCGCCAGCACGCGGCCCAGGATTGGGAACTCAATCGCGAGTGGAATGCCAACGACTAGGTAGAATTAGCATCCATGACTAACGTTCGCCTTCGCCTAGACTTGGCCTACGACGGCACCGACTTCCACGGGTGGGCCAAGCAGAAGGGCGGCCTGCGCACTGTTCAGCAGACCGTTGAGGAGAAGCTGAGCATGGTGCTGCGCCACCCAGTGGAGCTCACCGTGGCTGGGCGCACCGATGCCGGAGTGCATGCCAGCGGTCAGGTGGCGCACTTAGATACCACACGGGCGGCGCTGGGACAGCGCAGCATTGACGGCGATCCCACCAAGCTGGTGAAGCGCTTGGCCAAGTTGCTGCCTGCCGACGTCCGCGTCCACGCCTGCACCGAAGTTCCCGCAGATTTCGACGCGCGCTTTTCTGCCTTACGCCGCCGCTACGTCTACCGCATCACCACCCATCCGCGCGGTGCACTTCCGACTCGCGCACGCGATACCGCGACGTGGTTCAAGCCAGTGGACCTGGAGCTAATGCAGGCCGCGGCCGATCAGCTGGTGGGGCTCAATGACTTCGTGGCTTTCTGCAAGGCGAAGCCGCACGCCACGACCATTCGCGAGCTCCTTGCCTTTGAGTGGAAGGACGTGTCGACGCCCGCGGAGCCGCAGCTCTACGAGGCGCACGTAACCGCGGATGCCTTTTGCTGGTCCATGGTGCGCTCGTTGGTGGGCTGCTGTTTGCGGGTGGGGGAGGGCTCGCGCGGAGTTGACTTCGCCGCCCATATGCTGCGGGAAGAAAGCCGGTCCTCCGAGATCCCGCTTGCTGATGCTCAAGGTTTGAGCCTGGTGGGCGTGGATTACCCCGATGCGGACCAGTTGGCCGCGCGGGCGGAGATGACCCGTGGTCGTCGCGCTGCGGAGGACACCGAGTTGGGTTAATCTAGAACCCACTGCGCCGTGGGAGGGTGGCGCTGCGATTCGGGGGAGGATTCTCATGGCACGCGCGTTGCCAACTACCAAGGCCCAGGTATCGGGCCACAAGTTTCTACTGCGCCGCCTCGAGCACGGACTCGTGTTCGGGGATATCCGTATGATTCATGATCCATTGAAAAGGCGCCAACGCGCCCTGCTGGGCGGGGTAGCCGCAGTAGCCTTCTTGAGTCTTGGCTCGGGGCTTATCGCCTGGATGCAGCCGGACCCGCAACCCGGCGATGCGCCCGTCGTGCGTTCCTCCGAAGGGCAGCTCTTAGCGCTGGTCAACGGCACTTATCATCCAGTGTCTAACTTGGCTTCGGCCAGACTCATTGCCAACGAGCCGGTCGAACCGCATGTGGCAGGGGATAGCTTCTTAGAAGAGATGAGCCTGGGCACCCCGCTGGGGATTGCAGACGCCCCCAACCTTCTTGCAAGCGCAACTGGGCAGGAACCAGGATGGTCGGCCTGCTTGGAAGAATCAACACAGGGCGCGAACTGGCAATCCAGCAGCCGCGTTGGCACCGTGACCGTGGTTGCGCACCGCGCTGTTCCCAGGTTCGATGAAGAGCACGCCGCCGTAGTGGAAACTGAGGGCACGCAGTGGCTGCTCACCGGCCAGGGGCGCGTCGTGCTGCCCGAGGCTACGAGCACACAAGGCCGGGTTCTGCGGCGCGCGCTGGGGATGACCGCGGAGACCGCCGTGTGGGCCATGCCCGCGGAGCTGCTCAACACATTTGCCGAATTGGAACCGCTGAGCTTCCCGGCCGCCCCGCCGGAGATTCTGGATACCGGTGAGCAGCTTTGGGCGCGCACGGAGCAGGGTGTTTTCTCCATCACCCCCACGCAGGCGGAGATGCTGGTCGGCCTGGGCGCACAGCGTTTGCCTGCGCAGGCGCAGGAGGTGGCCGCGCTGGGCGACGTCCCACCGTCCTTCAACCTCCCCACCACCCGTGTGGACTTCCTGTCCCCTGAGCAAGGCTGGTTGTGCGCAACTCACGAACAAGGCGCCGGAACCATGCGGCCGGTAGCGGCCACGGTGGACTTGCCGGGGGACTCGGCCGCGCAGCGTTTCGCCGGCCTCCAGGCTGGCGTCGGCGTGGACAGCGGGCACGGCTACCACGTGGTTTCCGCCACCGGCAGGCGCCACGAGCTGGCTAGCGGGGCGGAGCTTAAAGCACTGGGTGTGGGGGAACCGGAGCGGGTGCCGTGGGAGATCCTGCGGCTGCTGCCGGAAGGCTCTGCTTTGAGCCGCGCGGAGGCCTTAGAGTCTGAGCACTGAGGGTGGCTACGAGGGCGAGGATGGCCACGGCGCCGAGGAGAAGGCGAGCAATTGGCCAGCCCTTGGCGGGTGGCGCCGCCTGCGGCCTCACCGCGACGAAACGTTCCTCGCGGGTGTCTGTGCTGGGCCGGTAAGTCACTGCTGTGAGAGGATCAACCACCCCATGCCCGGGCTCTGCTGAGTCAATGATGCGCTGGCGCAGCTGTGCTGGGGAGTCCCCGGGGTAGCGCTGCGCCAACAAGGCGATCGTGCCACTGACCAGGGGAGCTGCAAAGGACGTTCCCTGAAAGACGGTGTCCTCCTTTCCCGTGGCCCATCCGCCGCCGGGCTCCAGCGCGAGGAGAACGCTGCCTTCCGCGCTGAGCGGTGCCGTGATGGAATACTCCGCGAGGTCGTGCGGCGTGGCCAGAGCACCAACCGCGAGGACGGTGTCGGCTTCTGCGGGAAAGACCACGTCATCCTTTTCACAGCCGCCGGCCGTCGCGTTTCCCGATGCTGCCACAACCACCGCCCCAGCCCCTTCCGCGCGCTGCAGCGCCGCGTCCAAGGCGGAACGATCGACCCGCGTGGCGGCTTCCGGCGGAACGCACGACACCACGGAGACGTTGATGACCTGAACCCCCGCGCTGACGGCGTCTTCGATGGCGGCAGCCAGGCTGGCCAGCGTGCCGGCCCCGGCGCGGTCCGCCTCATCGTTGTCCGGCGCTGGGGTCCGGTAGTGCGAGCTGGTTTGCCGGATGGAATAGATTTCCGCATCCGGGGCCACGCCGAGGTCCTTGCCTGCGATGACGCCGGCCACCACCGTCCCGTGCAGGTCGCAGTCCCGCAGCGGGTCAGGCTCCTCCGGGGTCACGAAGTCTGCTCCTGGCGTCACCCGTAGTTGTGGGTGGGCGGCCACCCCGGTATCGATGACCGCGACCTTCACCCCAGCACCCGTGGCAAAAGAATGCAGCCGTGCCCGGTACTCCGAGTACTGCGCGGAAGGCTGTGGCCCTGCCGTGGCGAGCGTGGCCTTCGCGCAGGCGGTATCCGGTTCGCGGGCGACGGCTACGGGCGCACACAGAGCACTGGTACCCCAAGCCAGGAAAACACCAAGCGCAGCGCCGGCAGCGCCTATTCGGGTCAGGGTATTCATGATCCCAACCCCCGAATGAGCTCGAAGAGTCCTGCCACGTGCGCGGCCAGCGGAAGGCACGCGGCCAGGGCGAGAGCTTCGGCGCGCTCGAACCACACAATGGTGGTCGGCTCAATCTGCCGTAGCTTGCCTGCCCACACAGGCATGGACAGCATGGCCGCGATGACCAGACCCGCAACGATGCTGAGCACCCACGTTCCCGTCGTTGGGGCGGAAAGCAGCTGCCACTCGCGTAGAGGTACGGCCACCGCGGCACACGCAGCGGCAAGGCCATAGATTCCCAGCGCCCACGCGGCGACGGGCCGGGCGTGGTGTGCCGCATGCACGATGACACCGCCCGCGACACTCAGGCACAGGGCTTGGGAAACAATGACGGTTACGCTCTCGTGAGCGTTGAGCGCGACGAGGAGAAGGGAAGGAACGCCCGCCAGCGCGCAGCCCACTGCGATTCCCTCGTAGGCCTGCCCGGCGCGCCGGGCTTTGAGCGAGTTATCCGTAGGGTCCTCATCGGAGATGCTCAGGTCTTGTCCGGCGGTGGGAAGTTGTGGCACCCGGAGGCCAGCGAGCCGCGTGGTGAACAGGGGAGCGCCTGCGAGCAGGGCCACGGTGGCGGCAAGCAGCGGGGCGGGGCCAAGCAGGCCGATGAGCACGAGCAGGCACCACGTCGCGGCACTTGCCCGAGCACGTAATCCGCCGATGCGCACCAGATGGGAAAGCACCGCCACGGTACCCACGGCCGCCGCCGAAGCCACGAGTGGCGCGGCCGGAATCGCGGTTCCGGATGGGCCAGCAAAGAAGGGCACCCCAGTGGCCAGCGCCCCCGCCAGCCCGGCAGCCACGTGGGAGGCCGCGAGCAGGGAGCCGCGCCGGGTCCACGCCGCGAGCACGAGGCCGATTATCGCAGCGGTGGTGCAGCCAACCGCGGGAGACAGCGCGGCGGCGAGCAACGCGCCGACGGCGATGAGCCCCGCCGCGCCCCAGAACCCGGCCAGGCCGGAAAACTGCGCTGCAGAGACGTCGGCAGCGAGCGCCTCCGCGGCATCGCGCACAATCGGCGCCGGCGCCGGCGCATCAGGGCTGAGCACGAGGACGGAACCGTCTTCCACGCTGGTGCGGTCCAGTGGTGTGGTCATCGAAATGGTCTTGCCCGCCGCGGTGGTAGCGCGCCACAGGATGGGGGCCGGTGGGACGTCGACAAGCACGAGCAGTTCCCCCAGCACCTCCCCGAGGCTGGAAGAAAGCGGCAAGGATATGTCCGCCTCTTTGCGGGTATGACCTGCGTGGATGCGGACGGTGACGTGGACAGAATGCGCGAGTGCGCGAGTCATGGAATGTACCTCCCCCGAGAAAAATTTCTGGGCAACCCCTTGCCCATTGCCTCACATTGTGGCTTACTGGTGGCACGCTGTCCACCGCTTCAGGAGGCGGTGGAGTACTTCGGGGGGAAGGACTTTGACATGCGCGTACCCACACGCGTCGTGGACACTGGGCAGCCGGCCTATCGGGAGCCGGCACCGCCGTTGCCGCAGGGCAGCATTAACGCCGAGGCCGTGCCGGAGGCGGCTCGCGCTCAACCCGTGCCACTGGTTCGCCTACTTATGCCGCTGGTCATGATCGCGGCCATGCTGGGCATGGTGGCGCTCATGGTTCTCGGGGCGGGGTACGCCCGCCGGATGAGCCCCATGAGCCTCATGTTTCCGCTCATGATGCTGGCCAGTATGGCCATGATGTTTAACCCGCAGGGAGGCGGGCAGGATCCGGATGAGACCCGCCGGACCTACCTGCGCCACCTCAAGGCGCTGCGGGAGGAAGCGCTGGAGCGCGGGGCGGCGCAACGCGCGCATGAAGAACACCGCAACCCTGACCCTGAGCAGCTTGGCGCGTTGATTCCGACAATGCGCCTGTGGGAACGGGATGCGGATGCCCCGGACGCCTTGGAGGTGCGGGTGGGGACGGGGCCGATGGCCCTGTGCACGCCCATTAACGTGCCGGATTCGGGCGCGGCGGAGGACCTCGATCCGGTGTGTGCGGTGAGCTTGCGCCAGACCGTGCGCGCGGTGGGAACGCTGGCGGACATGCCGGTGGTTATCCAGTTGCAAGCCTTTCCCATCGTTGGCCTGGCCGGCGAGGATGCGGCCGGGGTTGCCCGCGCGCTGCTGCTACACCTGGCCGTGCTGCACGGTCCGGAAACAGTGGGCATTGAGTACCACGGTGAGGAGTGGGAGTGGCTGAAGTGGCTTCCGCACGCCAGGGATCCGGCCCAAGCCCAGTTCCGCATCCGCGTTGTTGAGGAGGACCAGGCAAGCGGTGTTGCCATGCCGCGCAGTGACGAGCTGGAGGATACCCCCACAACCACCATCGCCGTGGGCGTTACGCCTCATTCGCCGCTCGGGCGCCGCGCTGAGGAAGAAGGCATCTACCTGCGGGCGGAGGGCGCGCTCTCCGTGGTTACTGCCGCGGGGGAGGAGGAGCTGGGACGCTGTGCGCTTGTCGACGATTCCACGGCCCTCCTGCGCGCCCGTACGCTTGCGCCCTATCACCGCCCCTTTGGCAGTGATGCTGCGGCAGCGCCCCGGCACGGTCGCGATGCGGACTTGCCCTCGTTGTTGGGCTATCGGGACGTGGATGCGCTTCAGGCCTCCGGCATGTGGCAGGGACGCAGCCCGGCTGAGCGGCTACGTGTGCCCATCGGCGTGGACGAGTCCGGGCACGCGCTGATGCTTGATGTGAAGGAGTCCGCGCAGGGCGGGATGGGGCCGCACGGTTTGTGCATTGGTGCCACGGGCAGCGGAAAGTCGGAGCTTCTCCGGACACTCGTCGTAGCGCTGGCCGCCACCCATAGCCCGGAGGAGCTCAACCTCGTGCTCGTTGATTTCAAGGGTGGCGCAACCTTCCTAGGGTGTGAGGAGCTGCCGCATACCTCCGCCGTGATTACCAACCTGGAGGAAGAATCGACCCTGGTGGAGCGCATGTATGATGCCATCTCCGGCGAGATGAACCGCCGCCAGGAGCTGCTGCGCAAGGCGGGCAATTTTGCGAACGTGGGCGAATTCAACGCCTCGGCTGCTGCGGTGGCCGAGCACGGACCGCTGCCGGCGTTGGTCATCGTGGTGGATGAGTTCTCGGAGCTTTTAGGCCAGCACCCGGACTTCGCCGAGCTCTTCGTCGCGGTGGGAAGGCTTGGCCGCTCGCTCCATGTGCACCTGCTGCTGGCCTCCCAGCGCTTGGAGGAAGGGCGCTTGCGGGGATTGGATTCGCACCTGTCCTACCGCATCGGGTTGAAGACCTTCTCCGCGGGGGAGTCCCGCCAAGTTCTCGGAGTGGTCGATGCCTATCACCTCCCCGCCCAGCCGGGAGCCGGCTACCTCAAGACGGATGCCGATGCCCCCACTCGCTTCCACGCCTCCTATGTGTCTGGCCCGGTCACCCGCCGGGTAGCGCCTGATGATTCTGAAATGAATGCGCGGCACGCCGCGCGCGTGGAGCTTTTCACAGGGCAGCGCGCGGTGGAAGAAGAACTCGGCTTTGCAGAGCTCGTAGATTCCTCGAGCACGCTCCTGGACACCGTAGTGGCCGCTGCCCGGGATGAGGCTGCTCGGCGTGGCCAGTCGGCGCGAAGAATCTGGCTGCCTCCCCTGCCGCCCGTGGTGGAGCTGTCCAGCGTTGCCTCCTTACGGGAAGATTCTCCCGGCGCGGGCGGAGAGTTGCGCGCCGAGGTGGGGCTTATTGACCGCCCCTACCACCAGCGCCAAGACCCGCTCACCGTGGACTTTAAGGCAGGAGGTGGGCACCTGGCGCTGTGCGGTGGACCGCAGTCGGGTAAGTCGATGGCGCTGCGCAGTATCGCCTCCGGTCTGGCACTGCGGCATTCGCCGGACCAGGTGCGTTTTTATGTCATTGACCTGGGCGGCGGGCAGCTGCAGGTGCTGGACCGGCTGCCCCACGTGGCCGGGGTGGCCGGCCGTGAGGAGCCGGAGAAAATCCGTCGCATCGTTGATGAAGTCGCCGGCCTCGTGCGCCACCCGGAGCCCCGCCACACCTTCCTCATCGTGGACGGCTGGCACCACATCGGCACCTCCGGCGCGGATTTTGAGGACCTTGCTGAGCCGATCACCCAGCTGGTCGCCGACGGCGCCTCCGCCCGCGTCCACGTCGTGATCGCTGCAGCGCGGTGGACGAGCCTGCGGCCGTCTATTCGGGATCTCATCGCGGCCCGTATCGAGCTGCGGCTGGGTGAAGCAATGGACTCACTCATCGACCGCAAGGCGCAGCAGAAGCTCCCGGCAACGCCCGGACGGGGAATCACACTGGCAGGGGAGAACCTGCTGTTTGCCGCAACGTCCCCGCAAGACATCGCCCACATCTGCGGTGTGCATGCCGGTGCCGAACCGGTTCCACCGCTGAAGATGCTGCCCGCCCTTCTCACCGAGTTGCCCGAGCCAGATGACGGCTCGCCACTGGACGGGGTGGCCTGGGGAATCGGCGGGCCGGACCTCGAAGTCCTTAGTTGGGATCCAGTCACACAGCCGCACCTGGTGTGCATTGGTTCCCAAGGCTCCGGCAAATCGAACTTCCTCAGCGTAATCCTGGCCGGAATTAGCCACCTGGGCAGGGAAGCCGCCCGCCTCGTGGTCATCGATGAGCGCCGTGCACATTTGGGGACGTTGGATGAGGAGATGGTGGCGGCGTATGGGGCGTCGGCAAGCGCGGCCACCCAAGCCATCCTCGATACCGTGCGCACCTTGGAACAGCGCCTTCCCGGCCCCGAGGTCACTCCCGCCCAGCTCGCAGCGCGCAGCTGGTGGGAGGGGCCGGACATCTACCTTGTTATCGACGACCTCGACCTAGTCAGCGACATTGCCCTGGCGCCACTGCTCGAGCTCCTCCCGCACGCCCGCGATGTGGGGCTGCACCTGGTGCTTGCGCGCAAAGCCGGCGGCATCGGGCGCGCGATGTTTGGGCAGTTCCTCTCTGCGGTGCGGGACCTGCAGCCGGCACTGCTGCTTCTCGACGCCGACCGCGACGAAGGCACCATCTTCGGCATCAAGCCAACAGCGCTGCCGCCAGGCCGCGGCCAATGGGTACTGCGCGGCATATCTCAGGGCTTGGCGCAGGTGTACGTGCCGAGCGCCGATAGTTCACACAACCCACCACAGACCACAGGCAACAAAGGAGACAACCAATGACCGCGACGCACGCACTGCGAACACCGATAACCGCGCCAGAGACCACGCTGATCGTCACGGTGCTCGATGCCGCCACGATTTATGAAGGCCCGGAAACGATTTATCGCTATGACCTGCCCGGCACGGGAATCGCCGAGGGGTGGGCGCTGGAGGCCGTCCTTGACCAGGCAGAAAAAGTCTGTGGGGCGGAATGGCCGGACGTCACCGTTGAGGTGGTGGCGGATCCATCCGGAACGGATGTCAGTGTCGAAGCCGTGAGTATCCTGCGCCGGCAACTCGCTGGTGCCGGGGCGACGGTCCTAGAGCCAGAACCATCGCCGCCGCCGGCACCGGTTGTAACCGGCACATCACAGGCTGCTTCCCGCTCAGCGGTGGGGGAGCAACAGTACGACTATGACGGTGCGAAGGAGATAACTGCTGAGCGGCCTCGGGCAGCTCGCCGTTTGCGCTCCCATCGCGCAGCGCAATCCCGTTGGACGGCGTTTTGGGGAGGCGTCGATCCCTTCTACATCGCGATAGCGGTCATGGTGGTTGTCGTCGCCGGGGTGTCCTGGTGGGCGGTGGGGCGCAAGGATGCGGCCGTGGCGGCGTCGACTTCCGAACAGGTGGATGAGAATACGTCTGTGGCTGCCGGCGCGCCGGGTACGGCTGCAGCACCCGGTGGGGATGAGCGTCCTAGGGGTGCCGCAACGGAGGCGGAGTCCGAGGGATCCGGCAGCACGCAGCTGCGCCCTGGCCAGCAGGCCATCGAGGTGGAAGGGATGTCCCTGGTACTCCCGCAGGGATTCCGCACCAGCGTGGAGGATGGACTTGTCACTGCGGCCGGCGAAGACCCCAATTTGCGCATCCTTTTGGCAGCCGATCCGCTCTTCAACGTTCCCGTCGACGTCCTCTTCGCCGAGATTAAAGGACAGATCGACTCCGATCCCGCCCTCCGTGATCCGGTCGAGGAATCTGGGCGGTTGACGTATACCGAGGACCCTGGAGATGGTTCGCAGGTGACGTGGATGATGTGGGAGGACAAGGGCCATCAGATGTCCGTGGGGTGCCACACCAAGTTTGAGCCCAACGTGGTGCAGAAAGCCGCCTGCCGGATGGCTGCGGAATCTCTGGTCAAAAAGGAGTAGGAGGGAGCACGCCGCGAAGCTAAAAGATTTTTGAACGCGGCGGGAACCGATGAGCCACTAGCTCAGTCCAATAAGGGTGAGAAGGACACAGGGTGCTTCTCGGGGGAAAGAAACACACACCAAGCCCTTGGAAAAGGGATATACCCCAGGTAGGGAACAAGACAGAAAGAGAAGAACATGACTCAAACGTTCCGCACAGAAGCCGACGTAATGGTGGCCACCGCCGGCCGCGTCGACTCCACCAATGACGAGGTACAGGGTGAGCTCACCCGTCTGCAGGGTGTTGTGGATTCCGTTCGCGGCAGCTGGGCAGGCCGCGCGCAGGTTTCCTTTGACAACCTGATGCAGCGCTACAACTCCTCCGCGCAGCAGCTGCGTGAAGCGCTGACCGCCATCAGCGAAAACATCAGGGATAATGCCCGCAACTTCGACACGGTTGAGGCGGATAACGCCCAGTCCTTCGAGAACGTCGGCGGCGCGGGACTGGCCTTGTAGCGCTAGCTGCTTTCACTGACTACAGCACACGTTGAATTACACACGAGCACACAGAAGATAAGGAACACGCAATGTCTGGAATCAAGTATCAGTTCGGCGCCATCGCCGGCGCCGCCGCCGACATCAACTCCACCTCCGGTCGCATCAATGGACTCCTCGGTGACCTGAAGGCCACCCTGCAGCCGATGGTATCGACCTGGGAGGGAGATTCCGCTGCGGCATATAACGCGGCGCAAGCTAAGTGGGATAAGGCGGCCGCCGAGCTCAACACGGTGCTGGCGACCATCTCCACCACGGTCTCCCAGGGCAACGACAACATGAGTGACGTCAACCGTCGCGCTGCCGCCAGCTGGGGATAAACCGACCTGGCTGTGAGTCTTGAACTGGGTGGGTGAGCTTTTTCTTTAACACCATTCACCACCATGAGTGATGAGCGGTAGGTAGGAAGGCGCGGAGGCTAGGAAAGGAAGGCGCAGGGAATGGAAGGGCTGGACGCGCCGCCTTGACTCAGCTTCCACCGCCCGCCCAGTGAAGGCGCCGGTATCGCTTCTCATCAACGTTTCTGTCTCTACCCCCACCCCGAATGAATTGAGGTGGAGGCGTTGGTGAGGGGCGATATCGGCGTTTTGGGTTTTCAAACTGCTGCGTACTAAAGTGAAACACCTATGTGTCCGCACCCCGTCGTTAGTGGGTGCGCGCGGGCTGCAGGTCTCCACCGGCCGCTGTATGTACCGCGTCAAGGCTTACATAGCGATGGCCGGCAGTTCCGAGACAGACTTTCAAGGAGTCATTTTGTCTACTTTCCACCCGAAGAGCGGTGACATCACCCGCAAGTGGTACGTCATCGACGCTACCGACGTGGTTCTGGGCAAGCTCGCTTCCACCGTGGCTGACATGCTGCGCGGCAAGCACAAGCCCCAGTACGCACCGAACGTTGATTGCGGCGACCACATCATCATCCTGAATGCGGACAAGATCCACATTTCTTCCAACAAGCGCGAGCGCGAGATGCGCTACCGCCACTCCGGTTACCCGGGCGGCCTGAAGTCCATGACCCTTGGTCAGTCCCTGGACGCCAACCCGGTCCGCGTTATCGAGGAAGCTGTGAAGGGCATGATGCCGCACAACAAGCTTTCCAACGCCTCCATCAAGAAGCTGCACGTTTTCGTGGGCGAGGAGCACCCGTACGCCGGCCAGAAGCCGGAAACCTTTGAGTTTAAGCAGGTGGCACAGTAATGACCGAGCAGAACATCGACAACAATGTAGCCGACGCTGCCGACATCGCTGCAGCAACCGCCGCTACCGAGGAGTTCACCAACACCATCGGTGATTCCCTGGCAACCGATACCGAGGCTGAGGTTGAGACCGCTGCCCCGGCTATCCATGAGGGCCCGATCCAGACCGTTGGTCGCCGTAAGCGCGCCATCGCTCGTGTTCGCCTCGTTGCTGGTTCCGGAAACATCTCCGTCAACGGCCGTGCCTTTGACGAGTACTTCCCGAACAAGCTGCACCAGCAGGACATCCTGCAGCCGCTGACCATCCTTGAGCGCGATGGCCAGTTCGACATTAAGGTCACCGTCAACGGTGGTGGCCCGACCGGCCAGGCCGGCGCTCTGCGTCTGGCTATCGCCCGCGCACTGAACGTCTACAACCCGGCTGACCGCCCGGCCCTCAAGAAGGCCGGCCTGCTCACCCGTGACGCTCGTGCCGTGGAGCGCAAGAAGGCTGGTCTGCACAAGGCACGTCGTGCCCCGCAGTACTCCAAGCGTTAATCTTCGCGCACTGCATTTTTCGAAAGCCGCTGCTTCCCTTGTATGGAGGCGGCGGCTTTCGCTATGCGTAGGGCCTGCACAACGTGAAGCCGCGAGTCATAGACAGACATCGTTGGTGGCCCGATCTGCGGAAGCTATGGGGTAGCAGGCATAATGAACAACTATGACTCGACTTTTTGGAACCGATGGAGTTCGCGGCCTAGCGAACAAGAAGCTCACTCCGATCCTGGCCTTGCGCTTGGGACAGGCGGCGGCGGAGGTATTGACCTCGGACCGCGAGTCCTATGAGCGTCGACCGCTCGCGATTATCGGGCGCGATCCGCGCGTGTCGGGTGAGATGCTGGATGCGGCGATCGCATCGGGCTTAGCATCGCGTGGCGTCGACGTCGTACGCGTCGGCGTGCTGCCTACCCCGGCTATCGCGTTCCTCACCGATGACTTTGGGGCAGATCTCGGCGTGATGATCTCCGCCTCCCATAACCCGATGCCGGACAATGGCATCAAGTTCTTCTCCGCGGGCGGTAAGAAGCTGCCTGATGAGGTGGAGGATCGCATCCAGGCTGCCATGGGAAGCCTCACCGAAGACGGACCTACTGCGACCAAGATTGGTCGCATCATTTCGGAGGCCCCCGACGGCCGCGAGCGCTACCTCAAGCACTTGGCCGAGGTCGTGACCACGGATCTGAGCGGCATCAAGGTTGTCGTCGATACCGCTAATGGTGCTGCCTCCAAGGTGGCACCGCAGGCCTACGAGGCTGCGGGTGCTGAGGTCATTGCCATTCACAACAAGCCCAATGCTTTCAACATCAACGAGGACTGCGGTTCGACGCACATCGAGAAGACCCAGGAGGCCGTCGTCGAGCACGGCGCCGATCTGGGCTTGGCTCACGACGGCGACGCTGACCGTTGCTTGGCCGTGGATGCCGAGGGCAACGTTGTTGACGGCGACCAGATCATGGCGATCCTCGCCGTGGGCATGAAGGAAGACAACGATCTCCGCTTCAACACCTTGGTGGCTACCGTCATGTCGAACCTGGGCCTGAAGCTGGCCATGCAGGAGCAGGGCATCGAGGTCAAGGAAACCGCCGTGGGTGACCGCTACGTGCTGGAGGAGCTCAACCGTGGCGATTACTCCCTGGGCGGCGAGCAGTCCGGCCACGTGGTGTTGCCGGATGACTGCACCACTGGTGATGGCACTCTGACTGGCCTGTCCATCATGGCGCGCATGGCGAAGTCCGGGAAGTCCATCAAGGAGCTGGCCTCCGTGATGACGGTATTGCCGCAGGTGCTTATTAACGTGCCGGTTTCCGATAAGGCCGTCATTCTTAAGGCTCCTGAGGTCAAGGAAGCAATCGCTGCCGCCGAGTCGGAGCTTGGAAACACAGGCCGCGTTCTGTTGCGCCCGTCCGGCACGGAGGAGCTCTTCCGCGTCATGGTGGAGGCTGCTGAAGAGGAGCAGGCGCGCAAGGTGGCGGGCAAGCTCGCTGCGGTTGTTGCTGCAGTCTAGTTCTACGCACCCACGCTAAACCCCGGGCCATGTGGCCTGGGGTTTCGTGTTTTGTGGGTGATGGGGGAACCGGAGGGGAGGTTTCTCAGTCCAATAAGGGCAGGAATCACTGTTTGTTGTGGACGAGAAGGAGGGCGCTCATGCCCGACGTATTTTTTGATGAGGACGAAGCCACGCGGCTTCTCGACGCCGTCGTGGACCAAACCCGCGCCCAAAGTGACGCGCATCGTGGGGACAGACCGAACTTTCCCGCGTCATCCGCGGGCCGGGACTTCGGCGGGCATGGGGCGCAGATTCAGGCGTTGCTGAGCCAGCTGCATGAGCGCGGAGCGTGGCGGTTGGACAACATATCGGCCACAGCGGATGCTGCACGCGCACAGCTGCGTGCTTTCGGGGAGATCGACCGTGGCCTTTCTGGCCAGCTTGGTGAGCAGGAAGCGGGGATGAACTGATGTCCACGATGGTCAAGTCGCTTTTGGGTGATTATTCACAGGCGGTGTCCCAGTTCCAGGCCGCTAGCTTAGGCGGCTACTCCGGACCCAGCACACCTATTGGTTTGTTGGGAGACATGGTGGGTTCGGTCGATGGGATAAAACCGGATGACCTGGTGAGCAGTACCGCATCGGCGATGGGTGCTCGGCGGCCGCGGCGCGGCGGCAATGGTTTGCGAGATTTCCTTTTAGGAACGGTCCTATCGCTGGCCGGGGGAGCGCTCATGGATCACCTTCGCGGCGTGCAGGATGACTTTGAGAAGGAAAGGGAGGAAGCCGATGACCTGGTGGAATCCGCGCAGCAGTGCTCCGAGGCCATCGAGGATGTGGTCGATGTTTCCGATTCTGCAGTGGCAGAGCTCATCTCCGCTGTCATTCCTCTGCTTAATATCCTGACGATGCTATTGCAGCGGCACCCTTTGGGAAAGGCCATCGTCCCAATGATTTCGAGCATTGGTGGAGACCTTATCGATCAGACGAATGACACTATTACGCAGACCTGCCGGGACCGCGATACTGCCATCGAGAATTGCTATGGCGAGTTTGAGAGGCGCTGTTCTGAGGTGTGTGAGCGCGAGCTTCCGGAGACCCCGCCGGAACCCGAATGTGGTTGCGAGGACAAACCGAAGCAGTGCCCACAACCTGAGCCTGAGCCTTGTGAGTCGACGAAGCCAGCCCAGTCCACTGAACCTGTTGCGCCAGCGCAGCCTTCTCCCGCACCGGCTCCTTCCACACCTGCCCCGCCGCAGCAACCGGTTGAGCAGGGGGTTGAAAAACCGGTAGTGCCACCGGAGGAGCCGGCGCCAACTCGTCCCGCTGCGGCGCCGGAAAAAGAGTGCCCACCGGATGAAGAGAAGCCACAGCCGGCGAAACCGAGCCAGCCTCCAAGCACACCAATTGAAACCGTAGAGCAGCCCAAGCCGGAATCCACTGCGCCAGAAGCGCAGCACACACCGTGTGGCTGCCATGCGGAGAAAGAAGCGCAGTCCTGCGGTTGCAGTGAGCAGCAACGTGAAATAGAAACCACGAAGCCAGCCGATGCAGGGGTGGAGAGTCCCACGGAACCCGTGCAACAGGAGGTGATAGACTGCCCGGAGGATATGGAGCTGGTGGCTGAGGAGAAGGAGTGCCCTGAGGAACCGGTAGAAGGTGAAGACTGTGAGGTGCCAGAGCAGCCACCAGTTGCGGAGCCGGGTGAGTGCAAGCTTGAAGAATCCTGCTGCGGAAGCTTGGGAATCCTCGGCGTAGGGGTTGCCATCCTGGGACTGGGCCTCTTGGCCGAGGCGGCTGTGGACTTCATCGAAAACCTACCGGAGCCAGAACCTGTACCGGTGCCTGAGCCAGAGCCCGAACCCCAGCCAGAACCAGAGCCCTGTCCGCCGCCTGCGCCGGAACCTGCTCCTGACAATGGTGTTACGCCGCCACCGCCGGAGCTGAACAACGTCCCGGAGCCAGAAGCACCGCCGGAGAAGCTCGCACACATGCAAGCAGCGGAAGCACCGGTGCCAGCACCGGATCCTGCGCCAGCACCCGCATCCGAGCCAGCGCCGGGGCCCGCTCCCGCAACTGAGGCCGCACCAGACATAGCGCCGCAAGAAAGCTCAGAGACATCGTCTGTACACGCACGAAAGGCAGGGCAGTGGTAATGCCGCACAATGATTTTGATGAGTTCGCGCGCGGATTCCGCGAGCGCACAGCAGCACGGCTACTGGAGTTTGAGAAAGCCATGGCTAAGGCACAGGATGAGCTGGAAAAATCTGCGCAGCGCGCGGCCCAAACCCAAACGCGCCCGGACCCACAGAGACGAAGCCCAGCCGCCAGGGGCGTAGGGCACGGCCAAAGCCAGGGGCAGGGGCGAGGCCGCCCGCGCGGTCAAGTGCAATCGGTGCTCAGGCGCGGGTGACACGGAAACCGGGAAACTCCTCTGTGCGCCAGCAGCTCCAGGTGCTACCGTGGCGTGAGTAGTCGCTGCACGTATCAACCAGGGTTCGGAGGGGAAGACCGCATGACAGTTCCTTGGCTTTATGACGTCTTGTGGGGCGTTCTTCCCATGCTGTACCTCTTGGTGGCTTTTGTTGTGCTTGGCATTGAGATTAAATACGACAGAGAAATGGCCCACATAAAACTGTGGACGGCCGCTCAGTTGCTTCTCCCGGGCATTGCACTTATCGCTTGGCTTTTCATTGAGGTTCCTCGGTTAAAACGATTAAAGCAGGACAAATAAACGATCGTCCTGCTTTAGTCGGAGCACATGTGCGCCTTGCGGTGCTAGCTCGTCGAAACCTCTCCTGTCGTGCTAGAAATGTGATGTCTAGCGACTTTTTGGACACGGAGTCCAGGATGTTTTTGGACGGGATGTCTAGTGGCTTTTTGGACGTTTGCGGCGGTGGAATAGCCGGATGGCTATTCCATTGCATAAGCGTAGAAAGG
>NZ_JBRBAU010000015.1:0-57627 GCF_053480195.1 Corynebacterium guaraldiae
TCGACACTGCCTACAACCACTCTATGGGAATACGCAAAGGTCACATACGCTAAACCCCAACCCCCACCAACACAATCTGTCGTTTAACTCGACACGCCGGAAAACAACACGTTTTGTCGTTTAGGCCCTGCTTCACCTGCTCCACGCGCACCCCTGTTTGACACAAAAACGAAGACCGGCCCTGGACTCCCACCGAGGCGGGCAGCGGAACCGGTCATGTTGATTACAAGGCTACTTGGTTGATGACGCCGAAGCAAGAGCACGGGGCACGGGGCCATCGGTTCGTTCACACACCAGTGTGCCCTCTGACCCGTCCGGATTTGTCGGTGCTCGGGGGCGTATGGGGCGAGAGCCTTCCTCACACCGTGTCCGGTTTCGGTGCCTGCCGTGCCTGACAGGTGAGAGCCTGGCGTATCCCGCGCCCGCGATTGTCTACCCGGCTCTCGGAAAAGGAGTCGGTCATGGCTACCGCGCTACATGTGTTAACCAACCACGAGTTCGGTACGATCCGAACCATTACCTCGGGCGGGCAGGTCCTGTTCTACGGCAAGGACGTGGCAACCACCCTCGGCTACGCCAACACGAAAGATGCCCTGGTGCGTCACTGCAAGGGGGCGTGAATCACGGAACCACAAACGGGCTCTCGGCAGGCTGGCGTTCATAAAGCTAGGAGTCGATCTTAGTGTTGGTGGCTATCGAATGTGTCCGGTACGCCCACTAATGTTGATTAATGGATTCACTATTCCCCATCATTACGCAGACCCAAGGAGAACCAACCCATGACGCACCGCGCGGACGCAAGGCTTGAGCCGGCTCAGGAAACGTCGGCGGCGCAGACGTCGTTTGTGCCGCAGCCAGGAAATCAGGAGACGCGCCGGGCGGACTTGCGCCGCTGGAAGGCGATTGCGCTGTCCTTCCTGATTGGTGCGGCGGTGATCTTTTTGGGGTGCTCGTGGTGGCAGGCGTCGGCAAGCGGGGCTCCCGTCTGGGTGGGCTACGTGCGCGCGGCGGCGGAGGCAGGAATGGTCGGTGGATTGGCGGACTGGTTCGCCGTGACCGCGCTGTTCCGCCGGCCGATGGGGCTGCCCATCCCGCACACCGCGCTCATCCCCAACAACAAGGACCGCGTGGGTGATGCGCTCAAGGATTTCGTGGAGGAGAACTTCCTCACCGCGGATGCGCTCAGCGCCAAGGTGCGGGAGGCGGAGCTACCGCTGTGGCTGGCGCGCCAGGGCGTGGAGCCTGGGCGGGCGGAGGAGGTCTCCGCGTGGATTGGTGAGCGCGCCGCCAGCGTGGTCGCGGACCTAGACCCGGCGGAGGCAGAGCAATTCATCCGCACCCAGGTCATGGACCGTCTGGCAGAACCCGAGTGGGGCCCGCCGCTGGGCCGTCTGTTGGAGGGCTATATCGCGGAAGGCAAGGCGCGGCCGTTGGAAGATGACCTCATTGACTGGGCGCACGGAAAGATCCTCGGCATGGAATCCACGGTGGTCACCGCCATCGATGAGCGCATGCCCGGCTGGGCGCCGCGCTTTGCCCGCGAGATGGTGGGGGAGAAGGTCTACGCCGAGCTCGTGGAGTTCGCCGATGAGGTCCGCCGCAACGGCAACCACGAGGCCCGCCTGGCCATTCGCCGCAACCTGTCCAAGTTGTCCTCGGACCTGCAGTGGGATGAAGATATGCGCGGGCGCATCGAGGGAATCAAGCAGGAAATGCTGACTTCCGATCAGGCGCAGAAGGCCCCGGCGGCAATGTGGGCGACGGTCTCCTCCACGCTCATTGAACAGCTCACCGACCCGGAGTCCTTCCTGCGCCAGAAGATGACCGCCAAGGTGAAAGAATTGGCGCACCGCCTGCTGGAAGATTCGGAGTTCCTGGCCCAGGCCAATGCGTTCGTGGACAAGGCCGCGCGCTACGCGGTGGAGAAGTTCGCACCGGAGATCATCGCGATTATCCCGGAGACCATTAAGCGCTGGGATGCCCAGGAGGCCTCCGAGAATATCGAGCTCATGGTGGGCAAGGACCTGCAGTTCATTCGCCTCAACGGCACGGTCGTGGGTGCACTGGCTGGGTTGGTTATCTACACTGTTAATCATCTGCTTTTTGGCGTCTAACAAGGAGTGACGACCATGTCCGTATTTGACTCAATCAAGAATGCCGGTTCCTCTGCTTTTGATGTGGCCAAGGATTTTGGTGGCCGTTTCAAGGAAGAGCGCCAGAACCAGGCCCAGAACGCGCAGGCGGAACGCATTGCCCGCGCCGCTGATGCGGCGGGCATGGGTGATGGCACCGCGAAGGAAGAGTCCTTCTTTGACCGCGTGACCTCCACGGCCAAGAACATCGGGGAGTCTGTGTCCTCCGCTGCACGCGAGACCCGCAATTCGGAGTCCTTCGTGAAGGCTCGTGAGGATTTCAACACCGCCTTCAATGAGACCCGTGAGGGAGTTCAGGGCGCTATCAACAACGCCAAGGAGCAGCGCGCGGCGGGTCAGCAGCCGCAGGAGCCGCAGAGCCCGCGCAACCCCTATGCAGCAAAGCCGAACGACGATGTCATCGACGGCGAAGTCGTTGACGAGAATTAATTAATGCACACTTTTCTAAATATTATTTCGTCGATACCGCAGTACATTTTTATGGCGGTATCCCTTTTTGCCCTCATCGGTGCCGTCCTAGCGGCGATGACGCGGGAGGATGCCTTCCGCGCCGGTGACCGCCAGAACAAATGGGTATGGGTCGGGCTGCTCGTCGGTTCCGCCCTGGTGATGAACCTGCCGCTGTATTTTGTCAGCTGGATTGGCGCCATCATCACCGGCGTGTACTGGTTTGATGTGCGCCCGCAGCTCAAGGCCATCATCAACGGCGATTATTCCTACTAATGCTGAACCTGCTTGAGGCCTCCCTGGAGGAGGTGCGGACCCAATCCGCGGGGCAGCAGCGAGTGCTTGTCTCCCCGCACCATGTGCTTGCCGCCGAGGGCGCCGAGCACGTCATTGCCGTTGCCGGCTATCCCACTGGGCGCCACCACTCTTTGGTTAAGGCGGCGGAGGCGCGGCTGGCCGTGCAATCAGGCGCCGCAGAGGTGTGGGTTGCGGTGGATGCACTGCTTGGCGACGCCACCTCGCTCCTCTCCGAGCTCGTCACCCTCCGCGAGGCCTGCCCGCTGCCCGTGCGTTTAGGGCTCATTCTTCCCGAAGACTCGCGATTGCCGCTTAAAGAAATAGCCCGCCTGGCGGAGCAGGCGGGCTATCAATCCCTTGTTGATCCGGGGTCCGTCGTTTCAGACGACGAAGACCTAGACACGCAGCTCACCGTAGAGAGCCTGCGCCCTAATTCTTAAGCCTTAGTTGGCCGGTGCCGATTCCGGTGCTGGCGCCGTGGCGGAATCGAGCTCGCTCATCGGGACGTCGTGGCCAATGAGGGTCAGCGTGAGCTCGCCGGCGCCGACGTCCACGGATTCAAAGGTGAGCTTTTGCCCCGCGAGTTGTTCCTCCATGCCTTCGGCCAAGGCATTCGAAATCGCGGAGGTTGCCTGCTCCGGCAGGTCGAAGCCGAAGAGCGATGCTTCCTTCGCATCGATGGCGAGCTTGCCGTCGCGAGCCTCCGGCTTGAGCGAGAGCGTGGCCAGACCACCGGCGAATTCCACCTCGAGGTCATCCTCAGCATCGTTGGCGGTAATTGCGGTCACCACGAGGTTGCCCAAGGCGTCATAGCCGGACTGCTCAGCAATGGCCTTCTGGAAGCTGGCAAGCAGGAACTGATCCGGGACCGTCGTCGAGGCCCGCAGAGTGCCCGCGACCGGCTCCTGGGACAGCGTCATGTCTTCGACGTGGACATCCGCAGCCGGTTGGCCAGCGATGTTGGTGCCATCAATCTTCAGCGTGGACGGGGTCTTCATATCCATCTGCGGAATCTTGCCGTTGAGCATGCCAAAGACCATGGGGCTAGCACCGAAGCTCACCTCCGGTTCCTCGGAGGTCTCCACGCCCTGCTCCTTGGCGGACTGGGTAAATTGGCTCTTCATCTGTGAACCCAAGAACCAGCGCAGGCCGAGCTCAGCTACCAAGATGATGAGCAGGAGTACCACGAGTACGCCAATGAAGATTTTCCAGGCCGTCGAGGCGGAAGATTTAGAAGAAGCCATGACTACTAGTGTGGCGCACCGGCTTAAAGATGGCCAACTACCAGGTTCCAATCCACTGTGAGCACGTTATCCCGCAGGCGGCGGTGTACCGGATGGATGGGAACTGTCTGCCGGAGTTCTTCGCGCGCCATGCGCCAGCGCACCCGCGGGCCATAAGGAGACCAGCCGGCGGCGCGGTCCCAGGCGGCGTCGGCCGCCTGCAAGAGCTCGTGGATCGGCTCGCCCGGCACGTTGCGGTGGATGAGGATCTTGGGCAGGCGCTCCGCGATATCGCTGGGGCGGGCAACGTCGAAGGGATCCCAGGCGAGGGTTAGGGTGCGTGGGCCGGAGGCGTCGAGAAGCACCCAGGCCGCCCTGCGCCCCAGCTCGTCGCAGGTTCCCTCCACGAAGAAGCCGCCCGGTGCCAAGCGCGAGGTCACCGTCTCCCAGGCCTTCTCTACCTGGTCCACGTCATACTGGCGCAGCACGTTGAAGGCCCGCACCAGCTGTGGGTGGTAGCCGGCCAGCTCGAAGCCGCCGAGCTCAAAGGTCACGCCATCGCGCGGCGGCAGCACGCGCTCGGGGGAAATCTCCAAACCCGTCACCCGGGTATGAGGATTAACGCTGCGCAGCCAGCCGGCCCACTCCACCGTGGTGGTGTGGGAGGCGCCGTAGCCGACGTCGAGAGCCAGCGGTTCCTTAGTGGAGCGCAGCAGCGAGGAGATTTCCGGGTGCGCCACCATCCAGCGATCGCAGCGGCGCAGGCGGTTGGGGTTGGTGGTGCCGCGGGTAACAACGCCAAAAGGCCGACCAGCGCTTTCCTGAGCTTTCAGGTTATGCGCGTGATCGGCCATGGCAACAACTGCGTTGTAGAGAGCTGTTTAGAGGTTGTTGGAGATCCACTCTTCGGTGAGCTTGCCCTCGTTGGTGTAGAGCTCCTGCAGAGCCTCAGCGACCTTCGGTTCGATGGCAGCGCCCATCATCGGGATGTTGACGGAAACCTCAGAGACGTAATCCAGAGCGGTGGACTCGCCCTGGCCCTTGTAGGTGATGTCGCCCTTGAAGTCGACCGGGGTGCCCTTGACGTCAGCGGTGAAGGAGACGGACATCTGATCATCGACAACCTCGCCGATGGTCACGGTGCGCTTTTCCTTGAGGTCCTGGGAGACCATGGCACGGACGGCCTCCGGGAGGAGGGAGGTCGGAAGAATCTCGTAGAGCACGGCGGTGTTGCCGGTGAACTCGTGCACGGTGCCCGGTTCCGGGGAGAGCTTGGCCACGATGAAGTCCCAGTACTCCTGGGTGGACAGTGCCTTGTGCACCTTATCGATGGGCTGGTTGATGATCACGGTGTTTTCGCTACGGGTTGACATGAGTTACAGACTACCTTGGTAGACGTGCTAGATAAATTCCTGACCCTCGCTGATATTGACGGAGTCACGCTTGATTCCGAGACCACCTTCGCCGATCTCACGACGCTGCGCATCGGCGGTGCCCCGCTGGTGACGGTGCGGTGCGCCAGCGCTGAGGCTGCCATCGCGGCATTAGCAGTGCTTGACGACGCCTCCCAGGACTACCTCGTCGTCGGCGGTGGCTCCAACCTCGTGGTGGCGGAAGGTCAGCTGGATGTCGTGGTGGTCATCCTCGACTTTGAGGACATCGACGTCTCCGTGGCCAGTGGCCTCGTGCGTGCTGATGCGGGCGCGGTGTGGGATGACGTCGTGGCTTTGTCCGTGGACTGCGGCCTGGGCAGTATTGAGTGCCTTTCCGGGATTCCGGGCAATGCGGGTGCCGTGCCGGTGCAGAATGTCGGCGCCTATGGTGCGGAGACCTCCGACGTCCTCACGCAGGTTTATCTCTACGAGCGCGCTACCCGGACTGCGACGTGGGTGTCGGCCGCGGACCTGGAGCTGGCCTATCGCTACTCCAACCTGAAGTTCACCGGGCGCGGCGTGGTGCTGGCCGTCGAGCTGCAGCTGACTACCGACGGCCTGTCGAGGCCCCTGCGCTTTGGCCAGCTCACCCAGAACCCCGGTGAGCGCCGTCCCGTGGCCGAGGTCCGTGAGGACGTTCTGAAGCTGCGCCGCGGCAAGGGCATGGTGCTCGACCCAGAGGACCACGACACATGGTCGGCCGGTTCCTTCTTCACCAACCCCATCGTCGAGCCCGAGCTTGCCGATTCCATCCAGGAAGCAGTCCGCGCCGCCCGCGGTGACGAGGATGCTGACCGCATGCCCCGCCATGCGGTGCCGTCCACCGCATCTGGAGAAGAAAAGGAAAAGCTCTCCGCCGCCTGGCTCATCGAGCGCGCCGGCTTTGCCAAGGGCTACCCGGGTGAAGAATCGGGTGCGAAGGCAACCTTGTCCACCAAGCACACCCTGGCGCTGACCAACCGCGGTGAGGCCACTGCGGACGATATCGTTGCGCTGGCCCGCGACATCCGCGCCGGGGTTCAGAAGGCCTTCGGCGTGACGCTGGAGCCGGAGCCCATCTGGCTGGGTGTGAGTATTTAAGAAGGACTTGGGTGGCTAGGCCATGACGTTGAGCCACTCTTCCTTGGCCGCGAGGAAGTTGCGTGCGGCCTCCTGTGCACCCTCGAGTGAGTGGTGGGCGCCCCAGCCGCACTGCACCTCGTTGGCGGCGGGAACCTCAGTGGCATTGAGGATGTCATTGAGCGCGCCGTCGACAGCGCGGAGCAGCTCATCCTGCTCCATGCCGTTGGTGATGGCGTAGAAGCCGGTACGGCAGCCCATCGGGGCAAAACCAATGAGCTTGTCGGTGTAGTTGCGCATGAAGTTGGCCATCATGTGCTCGACCGAGTGCAGTGCTTCGGTACCGAGGTGCTCTTTGTTGGGCTGGCAGAAGCGCAGGTCATACTTGATAATCTCGACCCCGCCGCCCAGGTCGGTGCGGTCGGCGACGCGGATATAGGGGGCGGCGACAAGCCGGTGATCGAGTTCGAAGGACTTTACGTTGATCTTGTTCTCAGTGTTCTTCTCAGTCATGCCTCCCCAGTGTAACCACGGCTCTGGCTGTGGCCCGAGTGTCCTTCCCCTGAATGCGGGCTGTGCCGCATACGCTGGTCAGATATGAGCGAAGAGGAGATTGTCGGCAACGCTATTCCGGCCGAAGAGCCAGAGACCATCGTGCCGTTTAAGGGCCCGACCATCCTGGAGGTCCAGGGGCACGATGATGCGCGTGATCCTTTTGCCAAAGGTAACCGCCTGCGCAAGGAGAGCTGGGGCCTGGTCATCCGCCGCACGTGGAATGACTTCTTCCACGATGCCTTCATGGACCGTGCCGCCGGGATGACCTACTTCACCCTTATGGCTTTTGCGCCCACGGTGCTGGCCGCCTATTCCATCGCTACGCTTATCTTCTCCTCCCGTCAAGCGGAAGTAGAGAAGCTGACCTCAGAGCTCATCGAACAGTACGTCCCCGGTTCGCTTTCTGAGCAAGCCCACATGATTGTCGGCACGATTATCGGCTCCAGCGCGCAGGGCACGTTGGCGCTGATCATCTCCCTGGCCATTTCGCTGTTTTCTGCCTCGGCGTATGTGCGGGCCTTCTCGCGGACAGCCAATACCGTGTACGGCCGGGTGGAGGGCCGCGGCATCATCCGCACGTGGGCGCTGATGTGGGGGTTGACAGCAGTCATCGTGGTCGGCGCGGTCATCGTGCTTTTTGCCAACTTGCTGCGTGATGCAGTTCTTAATGAGGGGCTGATTCCGCTTGCACGCAACGTAGGACTAGAAGATGCCGCCACGTACCTGGTGCGAATCTTCCTCCCGGTGTGGAACTGGCTGCGCTTCCCAGTTACCGTGGTTGTGGTTCTCACGCTTATCGCGGTGCTCTATCACTTCAGCCCCAACGTGCGGCCCGGGCGTTTTAGGTGGATTACCTATGGCTCCGTGGTGGCGCTCGTGGGCACGGTCGTGTCCTGGGGATTGGTAGGCCTCTACCTGAAGTATCTTGCTGCGGCCAGCGCTTATGGTGCACTGAGTACCGTCATGGCGGTCTTCGTGGCCACGTGGTTGATGAACACTGTGTTGATCGTCGGCATCAAGATTGATGCGGAGGTACTGCGCGCCAAGGAGCTGCAGCTGGGATTGCACTCCGAGCGTTTCATCCAAGCCCCGCCGCGCGCCGAGAACTCATCCCAAGCCCAGGCCCGCGCCCAGGAGAGCTTGGAGCAGAGGGCGCGTGAGATTTCAGATAATGCGCGGCAGGTACAGGATGAGGCAGCAGAAGAGCCAGAGGAAGAACGCGCCTAGTTGCCAAAACCTTGCCCCCGCGTTGCATGGATCGGCGATAAGTTTGGCAGATAGGGCAGTTGTGAAGCCGGGTGGTTACTGCACAGACTCTTCTGGAACCCGGCGTTGGCCCGCGGCCTTTTCTTGCCTGTGCTTGTTAATCAGTGCCGAGATAAGGAACCCAAACCCCATAACCGTTGTGGCCCTGGTTGACCACTCGTAATCAGCGATGAGCCAACCAGCAAGGGAAATGACGCTGAGTGAGCCGACAGCTGTCATGAGGAATTTTTCAATATCCATGCTTCGTCCTCTGGTTCGTGGAAGTCTCGCAATCAAGTAAACGGTGCCTTATGCGAAAACTATCACGAGGCGAGGGGCGCAGGCAGAAAAAGAAGCCGAGGAGGCCCGTTTCTTTGCGGACGTCCTCGGCTTGTTCTTAGGGCTTGCTGTTAGGGGCTAGGGCCTTAGGCGGAGGGGTAGGTGCCGTCTTCGGTGAGGCGCGCGGAGTCGTCGAGAAGCATGGCAATCTCGGCGGCCTTGGCGTCCTGCGCCGGCAGGCGGCGGCCTTCGATGACCTCGAAGAGCGGGGCACGGCCCAGCATGCCAGCCTCGAAGTGGGCGCGGCCGGCGCGCAGGCGCTGCTCGGCGCGCTCACGCCACTGGGCAGCGGCATCCGCCCCGCGCTGCTGGGACACGGCCTGCTCGAACACGCCTGGGTGGGCGTAGACGATGAGCGCGCTGACATGGCCGAAGCCAAGCGAGGTCAGTGCCGCGGCCTTCACGCTGTGGCCCGCCGCGGCGAGGTCCAGCGGGGAGCGCAGCCACACCAGGTTCGGCGCCTTCGGGGCGATGAGCGGATCGACGCAGTCCAGGGACACGTTCGCCGGGATGCGGTGCGTGCGGAAGACGTCGATGATGCCGCCGGTCTGGAAGAGCGCGGCACCCGCCTTGGAGTGGCCGGTGAGCGTCTTCTGGGAGATGACGAACATCGGCTGGTCCTCATCGCGGCCAATCGCTGGCCACAGCAGGGAGTGCAGCTCGGACTCGTTCGGGTCGTTGGCGCGGGAGATGAAGCGCTCGTCGATGCCGCCGGCGACCACGACGTCGGCCTTGCCCAGTGCACTCTTGCTGCATAACCCAGATAAAGATCCAGCCCACTCTCGACTAGGGCGAGGCGGGCTGAACGATTAAACGAAGCTTGTCACGGCGCACGACACCCCGCCAGACGGACGAACAAATGAGCAGGCAGTGAATGCGGTTGAATGGACGGTGTCAAGTTTTCGTGGTTGGGTGAATTTCCTTGCATCATCAATCGCATGTAGAAATCGCGTAGATCGTGTAGGCTCACACGCAGCACTAACAGCCCGAAAGAAGAAGAACAAGAAAGCATAAAGGAGGCGAACCGCGATGATGACCCATAACAATCAGCCGCTAGGACGCCTCTTTAAGCAACTCTTCTAACAGGCTGACTTGACCATTTCCCGGGAAAGCGGCCCTGCTTATCCCGGACGTTGGTGCCAGCCGCGCGACCCGCGCGCACAACTTATAAGTCAGCCGCCCAAGCAGGCCCTTTCTCACGAACTGCGTTACGCAAACGCAGAGAAAGGCTCTCTTATGCGCCTGCACAACTTCGCCTCCATTGTTGAAGACAAGACGGTGGCGCAGGCACAACTCGTCGCTGACCTGCCCTTCGTCTACCCACATGTGGCGCTCATGCCTGATGCCCACTTTGGCAAGGGCTCCTCGGTCGGCACTGTCTTCGGCACGCTGCGCGCCGTCATCCCGGCGGCCGTCGGCGTGGATATCGGCTGCGGCATGATTGCCGTGCGCACGGGGCTCACCCACGCGGACATCCAGGACTTCGCTCTCGAGGACCTGCGCACCGCGGTCGAAGACTCCATTCCGCTCTCGCCCGGAAACTACAACGGTTGGATCATGGACCCGCGCACCGAGGCCCGCACGCGCGAGCTCTCGCAGCTGGCCCAGGACACTGGCGTGGATCTCGGCCACTCCAAAAACTGGCGTCAGCAGCTGGGCAGCTTGGGCGGCGGTAACCACTTCATTGAGCTCTGCCTCGACGAAGAGGACCGCGTCTGGCTGTTCCTGCATTCTGGCTCGCGCGGCGTGGGCAACAAGATCGCACAGAAGCACATCAAGGCCGCGCAGCGTCACTGCGAGAAGCACTGGATCCAGCTCGCGGACAAGGACCTGGCCTACCTCGTCGAGGGCACGGAAGAGTTCGACTCCTACATTGCGGATCTCCACTGGGCACAGCACTTTGCGCTGCTCAACCGCGATGAGATGATGGACCGTTTCCTCGACTGCGTCGCCACCTGGGCCGGCGCAGACCGGGAGACCCTCGAGCTCGAGCGCATCAACTGCCACCACAACTACACCCAACGTGAGAGCCACTACGGCAAAAATGTGTGGCTCACGCGTAAGGGCGCCATCAAGGCGGACGAAGGCGACCGCGGCCTCATCCCCGGCTCGATGGGCACCACTAGCTACGTCGTGGAAGGCAAGGGCTACCCGCCGGGCATCAAGTCTGCGCCGCACGGCGCGGGTCGCGTCATGTCGCGCACCCAGGCCAAGGCCCGCTTCACCGAGGCGGATCTTGCCGCACGCATGGAAGGCATCGTCTATCGTCCCGGCGCCGAGTTCGTCGATGAGATTCCGGACGCCTACAAGGACATCGACCGCGTGATGGCTGATGCCGCCCAGCTCGTTGAGGTCAAGCACACCCTGCGCCAGATCCTCAACGTCAAGGGCACCTAACCTGCGTCATGATGAGACCGTCACTTTTAGTGACGGTCTCTTTTGAGCTTTCCGATGCCCCCTCCTGCAGCGTCGCATCAGCACGACGCTTTGCCTTATGTAAGGAAACGAAGTAGGTGACCACTATTGATTACTGCTTATTTATTGCGAAGGGCTGGAACTGCTCGGTTGGTCGGAGGTGAAAGCCGAGTATTAAACTGCGTCGAAGCGAGTTGGCGTTCAGCATCGTCGACCAACATGAAAACATCGTCAGCGAAGTAACCGAGAAGCCCGCCCGCACCGATGACTTTCTTACGCAGAATGCCAGCCTCGGTGAGTGAATCGAGCGCGTCTCGGGCCGTGCTTGTCGATGAAATCCCCAGCTCGGACTTCACAATGGGCACCGTGACCAAAGGCATGGCAGGAAGCTTCTTGAGCAGTTGGAACTCCGTCGAATTCGATTTCAATGCGCGCTTGCTTCCTTGCGCAGTGCGGTGGTGATTGACCTTGTCCATCCATTCTGCTTCTAGGGCGGCGACGCTATCCGCAAGTTCAGCTGCTTTGGTGGTGGCGACTTGTGCAGCCTCGACGAAGAAAGAGATCCATGCCAGCACGTCACCCTCGCGGAATTTCGTGAGTCCGTCGACGTAACGGTCACCGAGCGTTGCCAGAACCATACTGACGGGGAGAACCGCAGCATCGGTGAGCCCTCTGCGCTGCAAAAGCGCGTGAATCATGGCTCGTCCCACGCGCCCGTTCCCATCCGGGAATGGGTGGATGGTCTCGAACTGGGCATGAACGAGCGCTGCTTGAACGAGCGCGGCGTGGTCTGCCCCGTTGAAGTATTCAATGAGATCGTCGAGGAGTCTTGGGACTTCTACAGGAGGCGGGGGGACAAAAGCCGCACCGATGGGGTGATAGTCAGACCCGCCAATCCAGTTTTGAGTAGTACGTACTCCTTGTAAAGGCTTTTCTGCAACGAGTGCAGTCTGCATTGCAACAATGTCATCCAGGACCAGCTCGTCTTTGTAAGCCAAGTCTGCATTGATGGTGTCGAGGATGGCGACATTGCGGGCGACAGCTGTTGCGGATTCTTTGAAACCCCGAATTCCGGAATCTGATTCACGCGCGAGGATCGCCATGGCTACTTTGTCGGAGTTGGGAGCGATTCCCTCGATCCGGGAGGAAGCGACGGCCTCAGAACGGAGCAGGAGTCGCGCAACTCCTTCAAGCGAGTGGGTATTGTCTCTCATCCCAAGATTGTGAATCTCCCGCTCGATGCGAACGATACGTCGCGAGAGCTCGGACGGAAGCTTCAACGACATACCTGCGAGGGGATCGGGAACAAAAGCATAATACTTCCCGCCTTGCTTGGCGCGTCGAGAAAGACCGCTGCCATCAGCAGGGATCCATTCCAATTCGACTGTCTTTGCCACAGCTGACTCCTCTCATGCGCTCGACGCACTGGGGATATGACTTATCCCGGTAGATCGATATCTTAGTTTACCGGGATAGTAGTTATCCCGGTGGACTGCGAGCGCAATGCGCCGGATAACTCTTATCGTGAGTCACTGCTTTGTTAAAGACGCTTGATACGGTTCTATGCTTCGTATGCCAGTGGATGCGTGGAAAAGATTAACGGAGTTGAGAAGCAAAAGTTGGTCGAGCGTTAGCTGAAACGTAGTGGCCGATTCGATGGCGGCTACAAAAAGCTCAGGCCCGCTTCCCCTTTTCAAGAAGCGGGCCTGAGCTCTATCTACTACTGGCTGGTCTGGCCAGCCAGTTAGCTAACGGCTACACACTCGAGAATTCACCGTTGCTGCCTAGGCGCGCATCGGCGTCGAGGAGCATGGAGATTTCCGCGGCCTTGTCGGCGTCGACGAGACCGTAGCCGTCAATCATCACCTTGGCGTCGGCGTGCGGTAGGCGGCGGCCCTCGATGACCTCGAAGAGCGGGGCGCGGCCCAGCATTCCGGCCTCGAAGTGTGCGCGGCCGGCGCGCAGGCGCTGCTCGGCGTGCTCACGCCACGAGGCGGCGGCGTCCGCCCCGCGCTGTTGAGACACGGCCTGCTCGAACACGCCGGGGTGGGCGTAAACGATGAGCGCGCTGACGTGGCCGAAGCCAAGCGAGGTCAGCGCCGCGGCCTTCACGCTGTGGCCCGCCGCAGCGAGATCCAGCGGGGAGCGCAGCCACACCAGGTTCGGCGCCTTCGGGGCGATGAGCGGGTCGACGCAGTCCAGGGACACGTTCGCCGGGATGCGGTGCGTGCGGAAGACGTCGATGATGCCGCCGGTCTGGAAGAGCGCGGCACCCGCCTTGGAGTGGCCGGTGAGCGTCTTCTGGGAGATGACGAACATCGGCTGGTCCTCATTGCGGCCAATCGCTGGCCACAGCAGGGAGTGCAGCTCCGACTCGTTGGGGTCGTTGGCGTTGGTGGAGGTGTCGTGCTTGGACAGGACACTGACGTCGTTGGGGGTCAGGCCGAGACCGCGCAGCGAGCGCGCCAGGCGGGAGTTCTCCCGGCCGCGGCCAGCACCCAGCGCACCCAGGCCAGGGGCCGGGATGGAGGTGTGGGCACCGTCGCCATAGGAGGCGGCGTGCGCGACCACTGCGAGCACCGGCAGTCCTAAGTCGGCTGCTAGTGAGGCGCGAACTAGCAGGACCGTGCCGCCACCCTCGCCTTCGAGGAAGCCGCCGCGGCGGCGGTCATTGGCGCGGGAGATGAAGCGATCATCGATTCCCTTGGCGGTCATCTTTGCGGTCTCCGCGGTGGCGTTCATGTCGCCGAAGCCCTGGAGAGATTCCACTTGGACATCGTCGATACCGCCGGCCACGACCACGTCGGCCTTGCCCAGGGCAATCTTGTCCACGGCCTCCTCAATCGACACCGCTGCGGTAGCGCAGGCACCGATGGGGTGAATCATGGAACCATAGCCGCCCACGAGGGACTGCATGGTGTGCGCCGCGATGACGTTCGGGAGGGCCTCCTGCAGGATGTCGGACGGGCGCTCCTCACCGAGGAAGCGCGTGACGAAGACCTTGTGCAGGGACTCCATGCCACCGATGCCGGTGCCCTGTGTGGTGGCCACCTGGCCCGGGTGGATGGAGCGCAGCAGCTCCGCCGGGGAGAAGCCGGCCTGGGTGAAGGCATCCACTGCGCTGACCAGGTTCCACACCGCCATGCGATCCAGGGAATCAAGCATGTGCTCTGGGATTCCCCACTTGGCGGCGTCGAAGTCATCCGGCATCTGCGCGGCGACGGTGCGGGTCAGCGTGGCCTTGCGCGGCACCTTAACGGTGGCACCCTGGCGGCGGGTGACCTGCCACTCGCCGTCCACTTCGGCGATGCTGACGAACTCCGGGTCCGCTTCTTGGATATCGCGGGCGGTGGCCTCCGAATCCACGGTGAAGGTGACGTCGCGGTCCAGGAAGACGGTGGTCAGGTCGATGGAGCCGCGGTCGGTGAGGTGGTACTTATCCGTCAGCGTGCGCACGCCGGAGCGTGCGACGACCTCATCGCGGAAGCGCTCGAAGATGTCCTCCTCGGCGATCTCTTCATCGCTCTCCACCACGAACCAGCCCGGGTGTGGATCCTCGCGCCATTCCACCAGTCCGGTCATCCAGGCCAGCTCCAGCACACCGGCGGCGGTGAGCTCCGCGGAACCATCGCGCTGCAGGCCAAACTCGGCCTCGAAGCGCGTGCGGCCGGAACCCCATGAGGAGACCTCGCCGATGCCGGCGATGACCACCATGTCCTCCAGGTCCGTGGTGACCTGGCCAACTTCTTCCTCCAGGCTAGGCTGTACTGCCTGCACCTGGTTGGGCAGCGCGGTGATGGTCGCGGGGGCGTTGTTCTCCTCGTGCGGAACGACGTTAGTCGGCTCCGCACCGGAAGCGAGCTCGGTGAGGGAGAAGCCTTCCAAGCCGCCGGTGAGGTCCTTCTCCACCGGGGCGTGAGCTGCCTGCTCGCGCGAGTCGGCGCTGGCCAGGTCCATGAGCTCGGAGGAAATCTCCTCCGGGCTCCACACCTTGATGCCGGCCTTCTCAGCGGCGGGCACCAGCCCATCGTTGCCGCCCATGAGGTGCGTGCCGGCCACCCAGCCAATCTTGGCCTGCGCCAGGGTGACGCCCTGCGGCCAGCCGGCCTCGACCTTCCACTTGTTGAGGATGGCATCGAGTGCCGCCTTGACCTCGCCGTAGGCGCCGTCGCCACCGAAGGTGCCGCGGTTGGGCGAGCCCGGCAGGACGACATGGCAGCGCTTGTCGACGTCCCCCTGGCTCAACCTTGCCAGCCCCGCGATGGTGCGCTCGACGGACCAGAGCAGCAGGCGGGCCTGCGTCTCGGTCGTTCCGGAGGCATCCGCCAGCGAGCCGGAGACACTCGGCGCGGCGAAGGGGAAGGCCAGCGTCGGGGTCAGCGCAGGCTTGAGAATCTTGACCTCGTTGCCCACGGACTCGCGCTGTTCGGTGCCGATCCAGTCGATGAGCGCGTCAATATCGCGGAAGCTCGACAGGTTCGCCGGGACCAGCCACAGGGCGGAACCGGCAGCGCCGTGCTCAGCGTAGAGCGTGCGCGCGAATTCCTTGCGGGCCTGGCTCACGCGGGATGCGGTCATGATGACCGTCGCGCCGCCCTCCAGCAGGCGCTCCACCAGCGCGGTGGCGATCGAACCCGGCGCAGCGCCCGTGACCAGGGCAACCTCACCGGCGAACGCGCCGGGGGTGGTGTCCACGGCGGCCTGCGCGATGTCTTCGCGCTTCCACCAGTGGGCCTGGCGAGCTAGATCCTCGCCGGCACCGCGGAAGCTGTCCACCGGGTACTCGGCCTGACCCAGCGCCACGCGGGCGAGGCGCTCGCGGGCGATGGCCCAGGAGTCGTCGAAAAGCACGGCCTTGTTGGCGTCGAAGGACGGCGTGACGGACTTGAGCCAGCCGGAGCCGAGCTCTGCCTCAACGGCATCGATGACGGTCGTATCAGGTGCCTCGATGAGCTCCGGTTCGGAGTCCAAACCCAGCTGGGAGAGCACCTGGCGGGCGGCCGTGGCCAGCACGCCGTTCTCACCGGTGACGGTCTCGGCGAAGGCATCCAAAGCAGCGGAGTCGACCACGGCACCGCCACCTGCACCACCTGCGGCAGCGCCCTTGGATACGGACGCACCGTGGGTAGCGGCGACGGCCTGGACGGCGGCGTCGATCAGCTCGTGCGCTGCGGACTTCGAGGTGGCGCTCGCCGGCACGGTGCTCAGCGAGCCGCCGCGCACGGAGTCCTCCTCGCGGGAGCCAAGCAGGATCTCCGCCTCGACGTGGGAAACCCAGGATTCGGGCAGTCCCCAGGTGCCGGTGACGTAGTCCGCCACGGCGGTGGGCTTAAGGCCCGCGGCTCCGAAGAGCTGGCGCAGGCGCGCGCCGACGGCCTCACCCAGCACCGGGCCGAACGCGGAGTAGCCCGGGGCGGCGGTGGCGACCTTCTCGCGCAGCGTGGCCACGTCGGCATCGGCGGCGCCATCGATGGCCGGCACGCCGATTTCCGCGGACATGTCCATGAGCAGCTGGTTGCGGCGCGAGGACACGCCGTTGGTCAGCTCCTCCACGGTGTCGGAGTCCGCGATCTGGTCCACGCGAATCTTGTTCTGGAAGGCGAAGAGCACCATGATGGCCTCCGCCGCACCGAAGCGCAGCTCGGGGGCGTCGCTCGCAGTTGCGGCGGTAGGTGCAGGAGTCGGTGCAGTCGGCGCTGCCTCAGCCGGAGTCTCGGTTGGTGCTTCGCTCGCCTGCGGTGCCTCTTCGGCGTCGGATTCCGCAGCCGGTGCGGCGGCGGGGGCTTCGGAGACGTCGGCAAGCATGACCTGCTCTTGGTCGCGCTCCACGTTGAGCACGCGGATGGTGCCTTCCGGGATTCCGGCGACGGCTAGCGAGCGGGTGGCCAGGTTGGTCAGCGTCGGGGAAGAAGCCAGGCCGACCTCGATGATCTGATCGACCTTGCCAAAGAGGAGCTCCTGGGTCTCAATCCAGCGCACCGGGGAAGCGAACTGCCAGGACAGCAGCTTGATGAGCAGCAGGCGGGCGAGCTCGTGCTCGGAGAGGTCCTCCACCTTCAGCCCGTCCAACTTGCCGGAGGGCGCCAGCGGGGCCACGGCGTCGACGAAGTCCTGGGTGAGCTCGAAGGGGCGGGCCACCAGGTTCGGGATATAGCGGCCTACCAGGGCGTCCAGATCCAACTCCTGCGGCAGCAGCTCATCGAGCTTCTCCGCGAAGGCCGGAACGCCCTCGCGCAGCACGCGGGAGTGGAAAGGAACGTCGATGCCCGGGACCATGACGGCTGCGCGCGGGGCGATGGCATTGGCCTTGTCCACCAGGGCCTTGAGCCCCTTCTTGGTGCCGGCGATGGAGTACTGCTGGCCGCGGATGTTGTAGTTAACAATCTCCAGGAACTCGCCGGTGGCCTCGGCGACCTCAGCCACCCAAGCGTCGACGCTGTCGGCATCAATACCAGCCATGTTCGGGCGCAGTGCCGCCATGGCGTATTCGGAGTTGCCTTCAGCATCGCGCGGAACCAGGCTGCCCATGGCGGAGCCGCGGGAGTAGACGATGTCGATGACACCCTCGAGGTCGAAGATATTCGCCAGCGAGGCCAGCGCTGTGTACTCGCCCAAGGAGTGGCCGGCGAAGTAGGAGGTCGGGGCCAGGGCATCCTCGGCGCGCAGGCGCTCGGTCTGGGCATAGGCCACCACGGCCAGGGCCACCTGCGTGAACTGGGTCAGGTGCAGCACGCCCTGCGGGTGGCGGAAGGTGGTGCCGCGAACGGAAAGCTGCGTCGGGTTCTCATCGATGACCTTCTGGATGCTAAAGCCCAGGTTCTCGCGGGTATGCGCATCCGCGCGGCGCCAGGCTTCGCGCGCGGCCGGGGAGGCCTGGCGGTCGCCCTTGCCCATGCCTTCGGCCTGGATGCCCTGGCCGGGGTAGACATACGCCGTGGTCGGTGCGGCAAGCAGGGCCTGTCCGCGGGAGACCACCTCGCCCTCGATGCGGCAGGTGACCTCGAGGGCCTGGTGGATGCCCTTGCGGCCGACGCGTTCGACGGTGACCTCGATGTCATCACCCAACTGCACCATGCCGTACATGGAGTAGGTCCAGCCCACCACGCGGCCGTGGCGTCCGGCCACCTGCTGTGCGGCGGCCGAGAGCCACATGCCGTGCACCAGCGGTGCCTGCAGGTTGACCAGCTGAGCTGCGTTATAGGAGGTGTGAATCGGGTTATAGTCACCGGAGACCAGCGCGAAGGGAGCCATGTCCTGCGGGGCGGTGACGGTGGCGCGGTCGACGAAGGAGCGCGGGGTCGGCACCACCTTGGTGGCGGACTTACCGCCGCCCCACTCCGGTGCCTGGCTCGGTGCGGCGGTGCCGCTGGCGCGGCCGCGGATGGCAAAGCGGTGCATCTGCGTGGCCACGATGCCACCGGAAGCGTGGTCCTTGAGCTCGAGCTCGACCGTGACGATGCGTCCGGAGACGGATTCCTCGATGGCGGTGCAGGAGGAGGTGACGTCGAGCTGGCGGCCGTCGGCAAGCTGCTCCAGCGGCACGCGCACGTCGATGACGTGGTCCAGGTGCACCGCGTTGAGAAGGCCCTCGATGACCGGGTAGCCGTCCTTCAGGCGGCCGGAGCCGAGTGCGGCATAGATGGCCGGCCAGCAGGGGCCGACCAGAACATCCGGGGTGCCGGCCTTCTCGGCTGCAGCATCGCCGCAGGTCACCGCGCTGTGTGCGGAGAGCAGCGAAGCAGGGAAGTGGAAGGAGTAGCCGGACTCGACGGTGGGCATCTCCGTAATCTCATCGCCCTGCTCCGCGGTGGAGCCGACACCGGCCAGCCCCTCCAAGAGGGTGAAGACGGAGTTGGGTAGGCGCTCCTCGGAGACCACCGGGGAGCCACCCGTGGCTACATCCTCCGGCAAGTCCACTGGGACGGTGACCTCGCGAACGTAGAAGGGGCGCTGCTCCTCCGGCAGGTCATCCCAGTAGGAGTCCGCGGTGATGACGATCTCCCAGTTGCCCTCGGCATCCTGACGCAGGTCGAAGGCGTTCTCATCCATCTCATAAGCCGGGTTGGCCATGAGGTGGCCGTGCCACAGCAGGGTAGGAGAAGTACGCAGGAACTCGGCCTCATCGGCGGCGGAATTCAGGCGGGAGAAGGCCTTCTGCGGGGTCGAGCCCTGCTCCAGCAGCGCATCCGTGGTGGCCTGCTCGAAGCGGGCGAGCAACTCTGCCACCGGCTCGTTCTTCTTGGTAATGCCGGCCACGGCTACGGGGCCCGGGATGATGCGCACCTGGTCGGCGGAATAGCGCTCATCCTGGGCCTGCCAGAGGGTGTCCTTGCCGAACCAGGACTTCAGGTCACCGTCCAGGGCCGGTACCCACGGCATGGGCTTGACGTGCTTATAGTGCAGCGAAATCCACCAGGCGGCATCGCGCGCGGAGACCTCGGTGCTGCGCGCGGCGGGGTATTCGGCCAGCAGCTTGGCGACGGCCCGCGGGGCATCGTGGACGTCCTCAACGCTGGTGAAGAGGGTTTCAATCTGGCCGTGGTCCGCCGGGTTGAGGCGGGCTTCGACGCGGTGGAGGAGATCGAGGAAGCGGTCATCCCAACTGGGATCCACGAACGGGTGGGCCAGCTCCACGAAGCGCTCCAGCCACTCGGCGTAGGTCATGGATTCCACATCGCCGAAGTAGGGTTTGCAGGTCTTGGCCAGGGCATCGATGATCTCCTGGCGGTGCGCCGGGTAGTCCTCGATGCTCAGGGAAGTAATCAGGCGCGAGGCCGCCGCGAAGGAATTATCCAGGTCGTGGATGTCCGCCAGCAGGTGGGACTGGGAGGACGCCACGCCATGCGCTCCGGTTCCGCGGCCGACCCAGCCATCATTGTCCTCTGGGGAAATGCCGGTGGTATTGACCAGCAGGTCCTTCACCGAATCGGTGGCCTTAGCTTCCTTGGTGGCCATGGCGACGGTGCCGATGAAGACGGCGTCGACAGGCATAGCGGGCAGGCCGTGCTTTATCGCCCACTCGCCGGTGAGGTAGGAGGTGGCGCGGTCCGGAGAGGCGATGCCGCCGCCGACTGCCAGGTAGACGTTGGGGTGCTGGCGGATTTCGGCGTAGGTATCCAGCAGCATGTCATCCAGGTTGACCCAGGAGTGGTGGCCGCCGGCGTGGCCGTCCTCGACCTGCATGATGATGCGGTCCTCCGGGTAGGCCGTGGCGATGGCCAGCACATCCCGGATCTGCTTTGCGGTACCGGGCTTGAAGGAGATGAAAGGGAAACCGTCGGCGTGGAGGCGGTCCAGCAGCTCGCCGGCTTCCTCTACCTCCGGAATACCGGCGGAGATGCACACGCCGTTGAAAGCCGCACCGGCCGCGCGGGCCTTGGGCACGATGCGCGCCTGGCCGAAGTGCAGGTTCCACAGGAAGCGGTCGAAGAACATGGTGTTGAACTGTGCCGTGCGTCCGGGGCGCAGGTGCTTTTCCATGGTGGCCAGGTGCGAGCGGAAGACCTCATCGGAGTACATGCCGCCGCCGGCCATCTCCGTCCAGTGTCCGGCGTTGGCCGCCGCGGCCACGATCTCTCCATCAGCAGACGTCGGCGTCATGCCGCCCAGCATGATGGGGGAGAGGCCCGTGAGGTCGGAGAAGCGGGTCTGGGTATAGGTGCGCCCGTTCGGGAGCTCGATGGTGCGCGGGGCGAAGTCGGCGTAGTTCAGAGCCTTGGGCAGTTCAGTGCCTGGTGTGGCCAGCGCATTGACCTCCTGCGGGGTGGCGGCCGAGATCACCGTGACACCCGTTCCCTCCACGACGCGGCGGGTGAGGGTGGTCAGCGCGCGGTCCAGGACAATGAGGTGCTCGGAGTTGAGTGCGGCCAGCGTGGCCGGCCAATCATGTTCGTTGACCAGGATGGCCTCGGCCTGCGCGCGGGCCTCATCCACGTCGAGGCCGCACTTCTGAGCCAGCGCCACGGTGCGCTCGGCCGCCATGGCCAGCACCGGGTTGTGGAAGGGAAGGGCCACGGGCAGCTCATCGAAACGAGGGCTGAGCTCATCGCCGCCGATGGTGCGCTTCTCCAGCTCGGCGTTGAAGCCCTTGACGGCCTCCTCGATGGCGGTGCGGGTGGCGGCCAGGTCCTCCGGGCTGCCGGAAAGTGCGAAGTGGCGGCGGCCGTTGACCACGGCGATGGCGGCGGTGCCGTGCAGATGCTCAGTGACGAAGCCGCGCTCCAGGCCACGGACAGACAGCATCTGGGAGCGCGGATCGGAGCCATTGACCGCACTGGCAGCGGTCCCCATCAGGATGGCCAGGGCGAGGGCGTGCACCGGCTTGTCGACGGCCAACGCGCCCAAGCTTCCCTGCGAATGCCCAGCGCGCTCATCGATGTCGACGCCTAGGTCACGCAGCTGCTCGATGGCGGCAATCTGGCCCAGGACGATGCCCGGGATGGATACCGCAGGCAGCGAGTCGAGGGTAGTGGACTCGGTGGAACCAGCGATGAGCTGCTCGAGGCGCTCCAGCGCGCCGGGGCAGGTGGAGGCGATGGTGCGTGCGGCGGGGCCGGTGAGGCTGCGGGCTTGGGCGAGGGCCTCACGTAGGGATTCGGCAGTGGCGGCAGTCTGCGCGGCGGTGGCGATGAAACCTTGCCAATCGGAGCCTTGTCCGGCGAAAAGCACGGCCGGGCGGGGCATGGAATGCAGCATAGTTACAGGCATCTTTCCTCTTTTGAGCTGATGGGGAACGGTGTGATGAAGAGCTGCGGGCAGACTTAGTTAGCCCTACAGAACAATCATGATGAGCCACCGTAGTCGAAGCCCTTGCGCATAGGTGTCTCCCGCGCGGAAAATGTGAGGTTTTTCTCACGTTTGGGTTGTGGGGGTACTCGCCGCGTCTCCGCCGCGCGAAGTTGCGCAACCTTTTGTATTCTTGGCCTCACTGCAGCGGCTCGGGGAGGAGCAGGGGTGGCTCAGCATCGGTTCGCGCAGCATGAAAGAAAAGAAAAACAAGGGGGGACTATGTCTCAATCAGCAACCGAGAAAACAAACAAGACACCAGCTCGGCTCAGCAAAAGCCGAGTAATCAAAACTATGACCAAGCTGGCCGGAAAGCTGGAGGAAGATTCCTCCACCGGCTTGCCCACCATCAGAATTGCCGGCGGGCTCTTAAGCATCGACGTCAACGAGGACAAGGGCGGCCTCTGTGTCTTCGGGTATTGGGGCGGTGCAGTGCGGTTCAACCCGGACCGGCAGCCTTTGCGCATGGAGGTCAATGATCTCAACGGCGGTGGACTCTCTGGCAACCTCGTTGCCGAGCCCTGCGGAAGCTCCACTATGCATACCCACCTGCTGGTCCTCGCGCCGCCTTATCTGCCGTCGACGGCCACGAATGCCCAGCTCAAGAGCATTATCGCGGGCTATGCGGCCGAAATGTCGGCGGTCTTCGCGCGCCTGGATGAGCAGTTTCCGGAAGAGCCCTCCAAGCCACGGAAGGGGTCTGGGCTTAAGCCGGTATCGCCCCACTATTTCAGCGAGGCCTATGGGGTTTCAGCGGTGGGGATGTGGCGAGTGTACGAGCGCGCCACGCGCCTGGCAATGATCGGCACGCCCGTTCACGTGGTGGACCACCGGAATGGGGTCGTGAGCATCCTCATCAATGAACACGCGATCACTATTGAATCCGCTCGTGATGGCTCCGGGGATATTGAACTCCGCCTCGTCACGCCCTCCGGCCGCTGTGCGTGCGACCTTGATGCGCTCGTGCGCTGGGCCGAGTTCATGAATGATGATCAATATGTCTACTCCGCGCGCATCGAGGTGGTAAACCTCGATGGCGGCGATGAGCAGGACCTCGTGCTGGTGACCACGGCCCGTATTCCCACGAAGTGGGGCTATACCGATGAGCAGCTGGACTGGCAGCTCAGTGCGTTGGTGAGCCAGCTTGTCCGGGTGGGTGAAGCGTTCTACCGAACCTTCAATCCCACGCGCGTGATGCGCTATATCGACCGGGCTGCCTAGGCCGGTGCTTGTTCTCCGAGCAGCTTCAAAAGGTCCTTCTGTACTTCGCGGCGGCGGACCTTCCCCAGCTGGTCGGAGGCCAGGTGCTCGAAGTGGTAGAAGGTGCGCGGCACCTTGTAGCGGGTCAGGCGCTCGCGGCAGTAGTCCTTGAGTCCCTCCGGGTCGAGCACCGCGCCGTCCTCCAGGATGATGCAGGCTACGACGTCCTCGGATCCATCCGCGCGCGGACGGCCGACGACGGCCACGTTGGTGACGTCTGGGTGCTGGCGGATCACGTCTTCCACCTCGGCCGGGTAAATGTTGAAGCCGCCGGTAATGATCATTTCCTTGATGCGGGAGACGATCTTGATGAAGCCATCGGACTCCATAACTGCCATGTCACCCGTGCGGTACCAGCCGTCGTGGAAAGCCTGCTCGGTGGCTTCCGGCATGTTGAAGTAGCCCTTGAATACCTGCGGTCCGCGCACGAGGAGCTCGCCCGCGGTGCCATCCGGCTGGGTTTCATCGAGGTTGTTCGGGTTGCCGATGCGCACCTCGGTATCCGGGAAGGGGATGCCGATGTAGCCGGGGCGGCGATTCTTGTTGAGTGGGTTCGCGGCCACGATCGGCGAGGTTTCCGTGAGCCCGTAGCCTTCTACGAGTAGGCCGCCGGTGACCGTTTCCCATTCCTCAACGATCTCCGCCGGTAGCGCTGCTGCGCCCGACAGGCTGTGCTCGATACCGTGCAGATCGATGCCCTGTTCCTGAGCCGCCTCCATGACCTTGGCGTAGATCGTGGGCACGCCCGGCATCCAGGTGGGGAGGCGCTTCTTCATGATCTCGAGGAGAAGCGGCACCTTGGGAGCTGGGGTGAGGACGAGCTCGCCGCCGATGTGCACGCCGAGGGCGGCGATGAGGGTGAGTCCATAGACGTGGAAGAGGGGGAGGGCGGCGAGCATGCGCTCGGGCTTCTTGCCCAATTCGGGCACCCATGCTTCCGCCATCTTCATGTTGCAATACAGGTTGGAGTGGGTCAGCTCCGCGCCTTTGGGCCTGCCGGTGGTTCCGGATGTGTAGAGAATGAGTGCGGTGTCATTGAGATCGACCTTCGCATCCTCCAGCTTGTAGCCCTGCCCGCCGATGGCGCGCCCCGTGAGCACGTTCCACGGCACGGTATTGGGAGCGGCAACTGAGAGCTCCGCGCGCTTGTCCTTGATGAAGGGAAGCGGCAAGCGTAATAGCAGCTGCTTGCGGCGCGGCATGGCCTCGATCATGTTGACCGTAACAATCGTTTCGAGTGGCGTAGAATCGCGAAGCTTCTCAAAGGTGGGGCTCGCCTTATCCCAGACCACGGCCACGCGGGCGGCGTGATCCTGGAAGAGGGGCTCGAGCTCAGCCGCGGTGTAGAGCGGGTTGTGCTCCACGACGGTCGCCCCCAGTTTCAGGATGGCGTAGAACACCGCCACGTGTTGGGGGCAGTTGGGCAGTGCTACGGCGACGCGATCACCAGGACGGATGCCAAAGGCCTTGAGGCCCGCTGCGGCGGCGCGCACGTGGGTATCGAGTTCGCGGTAGGTCATCTGGTGACCGAAGAACCACGTCGCCGGCCTGTCGCCGAATTCCTCCACGGTCTCTCGGTAGGAGTCCAAAAGCGTTTCGGTGCCGTAGTCCAGATTAGGTTTAGTCCACTCAGGGTAGTACTGGAGCCAGGCTTTCGTCTCAAAAGCGGAAGAGGCCTGAGCAGGGGCTTCGGTCATGTTCGCGAACTCCTTAGGTGGTCAAACTTGTTATGTGTGAAACAGTATAACTAATTTGTGACAGGAGTCTCGCAAATCTTTGCAAAGTTGCTTACGGTAACGAAACCTTTTCGGGATAAATCAATAGCCCCGGTGATGTGCGTTTATCACGCAGGGATCGGTTCCGGGGCTATGGCGTGTTACTTCTCCGCTTTGAGGCGCTCGAGCAGATCTGCCTGAACCTCGCGGCGGCGAATCTTGCCCAGCTGGTCGGTGGCCAGCTTTTCGAAGTGGTAGAAGGTGCGCGGAACCTTGTAGCGGGTCAGGCGCTCACGGCAGTAGTCCTTGAGGCCTTCGGGGTCGAGCGCGGCGCCGTCGTTAAGCACGATGCAGGCCACGACGTCTTCCGAACCGTCCGAACGCGGGCGGCCCACCACGGCTGCCTCCGCCACGTCTGGGTGATCCAGCAGTGTTTCCTCAACCTCACCGGGGTAGACGTTGAATCCGCCGGTGATGATGATTTCCTTGATGCGGCTGACCAGGCGGATGAATCCATCTTCCTCCATCACGCCCATATCACCCGTACGGAACCAGCCATTGTGGAAGGCATTCTCTGTGGCTTCCTCATCGCCGAAGTAGCCCTTAAAGATCTGCGGGCCACGGGCCAGCACCTCACCTTCTTCGCCATCCGGCATGGTCTCATCAAGGTTGTCCGGGTTGGCAATGCGAATCTCGGTATCCGGGAAGGGGATGCCCACGTAGCCGGGGCGGCGGGCGTCACTCATCGGGTTACCCACGATGATGGGCGAACACTCCGTCAGGCCATAGCCCTCCACGAGCATGCCGCCGGTGTACTTCTCCCACTTCTCCACGGTATTGACCGGCAGGGTCGACGCTCCGGAGAAGGCCGCGCGCACGCCGTCCAGGGAGACGTCATCTTCTTCCGCCTTCGCCACGATGCGCTCGTACAGGGTTGGCACGCCCGGCACCCAGGTCGGGGTGTGCTTCTTCATGAGATCTATGATGAGCGGCATCTGCGGGCTCGGCAGCAGAACCAATTCGCTGGCGATGAGCGGCGCCAAGGTGGCGTTCATGGTCAGGCCGTAGGCGTGGAAGAAAGGGAGCGCAGCGAGCATGCGCTCCGGGGAATCGCCCAGGCCTGGGACCCAGTGCTTGCCCATGAGCAGGTTGGAGAAAAGGTTGCCGTGGGTCAGCTCCGCGCCCTTGGGGCTGCCGGTGGTGCCGGAGGTGTACAGGATGAGCGCGGTGGTGTCCTTGGTGACGTCCTCCGGGGTGAGGACGTCAGAACCATCGCCGCCAATGGCGTTGCCAACGAGGGACTCCCACGGCACCGTGTTCGGTGCCGGGGCGGTGAGCTGATCGCGCTTGGACTTCAGTGGCGGGATAGGCAGGCGCAGGGCCAAGCGCTGCGGAGTCGGCATCGCGTTGATCATGTTGATGGAGACGACGGTCTCCAGGGAGGTCGTCGGGCGCAGCTTCTCCAAGGTGGAGGCCGTCTTATCCCAGGAAATGGCGATGCGTGCGCCGTGGTTCTGGAACAGGCCCTCCAGCTCGTGGGCAGTGTAGAGAGGGTTGTGTAAAACCGCGATGGCGCCCAGCTTGAGCACGGCCCAGAAGGAGGCGATGAACTGCGGGCAGTTGGGGGCGACGATGGCTACGCGGTCCCCCGGGCGCACTCCGAAGGCGCGCAGGCCGGCGGCGGCGCGGCGGACCTGCTTGTCCAGCTCGGCGTAGGTTTGTGTGCGGCCGAAGAAGTAGGTTGCCGGCTTGTCGGGGTGGAGCGCGAGGTTGTTGTCGTAAACGTCGAGAAGCGTGGTGTCCCCGTATTCCAGGCTGTGTGGTGTCCACTCTGGGTAGTACTGGAGCCACGCCTTGGACTCGTATGCCGACATCGATTCACCTTTCGGTCGCGTAGGTTAAGGTACGGGCCAGTATAACGCGGGTCGTTTCGGGATACACTGGGAAATTATGCGCATCGCGATGATTTCCATGCATACCTCGCCCCTTGAGCAGCCCGGTTCCGGGGATGCGGGCGGCATGAACGTCTACGTTCTCAATACTGCTCGCCAGCTCGCACGCCGCGGCGTGGAGGTCGATATTTTTACCCGCGCCACGCGCCCCAGCCAGGGTGAGGTGGTGGGCGTCGAGGAGCGCCTGCGCGTCATCAACATTGTGGCGGGGCCCTATGAGGGTTTGAGCAAGGAAGAGCTGCCCACCCAGTTGGCTGCGTTTACGGGCGGGATCTACAACTTCGCGCGCTGCTTTGAGGTGGACTATGACGTCATCCACTCTCACTATTGGCTCTCTGGTCAGGTGGGCTGGTTATTGCGCGATCTGTGGGACATCCCCCTCGTCCACACCGCACACACGCTGGCCGCGGTGAAGAACGTGCACCGCACTCTCGATGACACCCCAGAGACTGAGGCGCGCCGCATCTGTGAACAGCAGTTGGTAGATAACGCTGACATCCTGGTGGTTAATACAGCCCAGGAGACTCGCGATCTGATCGAGCACTACGATGCATCGCCGGACAATATCGTTGTGGTCTCCCCGGGTGCGGACACGGATCTCTATACCCCGGGCACCGACCGCATGACGGAGCGTGCGCGCCGCCAGCTGGGTATCCCGCTGCACACCAAGGTGGTGGCGTTTGTGGGCCGCCTGCAAAAATTCAAGGGCCCTGACGTACTCATTCGCGCAACGGCGGAGCTGATGGAGCGCGATCCGGATCGCCGCCTGCGCGTGGTCATCTGCGGTGGTGCTTCGGGGGCGAATTCCTCGCCGGATACCTACCACAACCTCGCCCGCGAGCTGGGGGTGGAGCGCGTCGTGCGTTTCCTCAGCCCGCGCCCGCCACAGGAGCTCGTAGCCATCTATCAGGCCGCGGATATTGTCGCGGTCCCCAGTTATAACGAGTCCTTTGGGCTGGTGGCCATGGAAGCGCAGGCCTCCGGAACGCCCGTCGTGGCGGCGGCCGTCGGCGGCTTGCCCATCGCGGTTGCAGACGGCGATACTGGCCTGCTTGTCCACTCCCATTCGGCGCAAGACTGGGCCGACGCATTGGGGCAGTTGCTTGACGACGACCCCCGCCGCATCGCCATGGGTGAAGCCGCCGTCGATCACGCCCAGCAGTTTAGTTGGGCGGCGGCTGCCGCCCAGTTGGAGAACATCTATGCCGACGCGATGAGTATTGAGATTCCGGACTGCCACGCGCGCCGGGCAATCGGATACTAATCCCACATAAGCGGGCATAAACCCACAGTTAGGGGTGATGTGCCCGGGTTCACAGGCAAGCGGCCGAAAAACGTGGCATGCTGGTGTTTATGAGTAACGGAAAGCTGATTCTACTTCGACACGGACAGTCCGAATGGAACGAGTCCAACCAGTTCACCGGTTGGGTTGATGTCAACCTCACCGCCAAGGGTGAGGGTGAGGCCAAGCGTGGCGGCGAGCTGCTCAAGGAGCAGGGCATTCTGCCGACCGTCGTGTACACCTCCCTCCTGCGCCGCGCCATCCGCACGGCCAACATTGCGCTTAATGCCGCAGACCGCCACTGGATTCCGGTCGTGCGCGATTGGCGCCTGAACGAGCGCCACTACGGCGCACTGCAGGGCCTCAACAAGGCCGAGACCAAGGACAAGTACGGCGAGGAACAGTTCATGGCATGGCGCCGCTCCTACGGCACCCCGCCGCCGGAGCTGGAGGACGGCGCCGAGTACTCCCAGGCCGGTGACCCGCGCTACGCCAACCTGGATCAGGTTCCGCGTACGGAGTGCCTGAAGGATGTCGTCGAGCGCTTCGTTCCTTACTTCGAGGAGGAGATCCTCCCGCGCGCCAAGAAGGGTGAGACCGTTCTCATCGCCGCACACGGCAACTCCCTGCGCGCGCTGGTCAAGCACCTGGATCAGATCTCCGATGAGGAGATCGCCGGCCTCAATATCCCGACGGGCATCCCGCTGGTCTACGAGATTGCCGAAGACGGTTCCGTGGTGAACCCGGGTGGCACCTACCTGGATCCGGAGGCTGCCGCTGCCGGTGCCGCCGCCGTGGCCGCGCAGGGTGGCAAGAAGTAGCCGAAAACCGCTACGTGCTGCGCACGATCCCCAAGGAGCCTATACTCCTTGGGGATTCTTTGTAGGGGCGTGAATGATTGTGGAACTGGTACTAGCTTTCCTGGCCGGCGTGGTGGCCTGCGGCCTGGCCATACCGGTGATTACCCGGGTCCGCGAGCGCCTGGTACGCCGCCGCGTCCGTGATGCGGATGCGAACCAGGTCACCAGCGTTAGCCAGGTCTTGCACCTCGCCGTGTCCGGCTCTCCAGCCGGGATGGCCGTGCTCTCGCGCTCCAAAGAGATCATCTTTTCTAACCCTGCCTCCCATGAGATGTCGATGGTGCACGACCGGGCGGTGAACCCCGATCTGTGGAAAGTTGCGCAGGAGGTTTTCGAGGATAAAGAGACCCGAACGCTGGACCTTTCTATCCCGAAGCGGCGCACCGGAAATCGCGTGATTCAGGTGCGTGCGGTGGTCCAGCCGCTGACGCTGAACGACGATCGCTTCGTCATCGTCTACGGCACCGATGAGTCCGAGTCGGTGCGCATGGAATCCGCCCGCCGTGACTTCGTGGCCAACGTGTCCCACGAGTTGAAAACCCCGGTGGGTGGCATCGCGCTGCTGGCTGAGGCCCTCCTTGAGGACACCGGGAATCCCGAGCACGTCGAGTATTTCGGCAGCAAGGTGCAGAAGGAAGCGGCGCGTATGGCCGACATGGTCAGCGAGCTCATCTCCTTGTCTAAACTGCAGGGCGCGGAGGCGCTCCCGGAAATGGAGCCGCTCGATCTCGATGAGATCATCGATGAGGCCATTACCCGCAACCAGCTTGCCGCCGATTCCCACCACAATCAGCTCACCCGCGGTGATTCCGAGGGGGTCCAGGTCATGGGGGACAAGTCCCTCTTGGTCACGGCGATTTCCAACCTCATCTCAAATGCCATCCACTATTCGCCGGATGAGATGCCGGTGTCGGTCACGCAGAAGGTTGTCGGCGGAAAGGTCGTCCACATCCGCGTCACCGACCGTGGCATCGGCATTGCCCCGGAAGACCAGAAGCGGGTCTTTGAGCGCTTCTTCCGCGTGGATAAGGCGCGGTCCCGGCAGACCGGTGGAACCGGCCTTGGTCTGGCCATTGTGAAGCATGTCGTGGCTAATCACGGTGGCAATATCAAACTGTGGTCACGCCCCGGAACTGGCTCGACGTTCACAATCGAGCTCCCTATCTACGCGGAAGAAAAGCCAGCAGATAATCTTATTCATCGGGATAATATAGAAGACGGGGCCGTCAGCTCCGCCGCCCCTGGTTTACAGCGCGCCGTGGCGCGCGTAGCCGCTCGTCGAAAGGATAAAGCGCAATGACCACCATCCTCATCGTTGAAGATGAAGAGTCGCTGGCCGATCCCCTCGCCTTCCTCCTCCGAAAGGAGGGATTCGACGTTCTCCTCGCCCCGGACGGGCCCAGCGCGCTAGAACAGTTCGCAGCGAACCACGTGGACATCGTCTTGCTGGACCTCATGCTGCCGGGCATGTCCGGAACGGACGTGTGCAAGCAACTGCGCGCGACATCCTCCGTGCCGGTGATCATGGTGACCGCGCGCGACTCTGAAATTGACAAGGTCGTGGGGCTAGAGCTGGGCGCAGATGACTACGTGACCAAGCCCTATTCCTCTCGCGAACTCATCGCCCGCATCCGCGCGGTGCTGCGCCGCGGCAACGATGCCTCTTCCGATCACGGTGAAGAGGAGCCCGACGAGCAGATTCTGGAAGGCGGCCGCGTGCGCATGGACGTGGAGCGCCACACCGTGCTTGTCGCCGGTGAGCCGGTTTCCATGCCGCTCAAGGAGTTTGATCTCCTTGAGTACCTGCTGCGCAACTCGGGGCGCGTGCTGACCCGCGGTCAGCTCATCGACCGTATTTGGGGCGCGGACTACGTGGGTGACACAAAGACTCTCGACGTCCACGTCAAGCGCCTCCGCTCCAAGATCGAGGCCGAGCCTTCCCACCCGCAGCAGCTCGTGACGGTGCGCGGACTGGGCTACAAGTTCGAGGCTTAAGCGCGAGGGTCCGCTGGGTGCCGCGGGAACTCGACTCCGGAGCGCGCCCGGGCCTCGCAGTGCTTGGCCAGGATTTCGTAGCACTCCTCGCCGAGTAGCGCGATCAGCTCGGTCTTCTGCGACTTCCATAGCGGTTCTTCCGCGGTGTGGCACGAGGGATCGGCCGAGCAATACCAATCGAAGTCCTCGCCGCCGTTGCCCCATCCGCGGCGGTCGTACTCACCGATGGTGGTGCGTAGGATTTCCTCCCCGTCGGGGCGCTCCTCATAGTCTTCGTGCCGGCGAATCGGCAGCTGCCAGCACACTTCGGGCTTGACCACGGTGAGCTCTTCCCCCGCGTCGAGCGCCCACTGATGGATAGCGCAGCCCGCGCCCGTGGACCAGCCGGCGCGGTTGGCGAAGATACAGGCGCCGTCGACAAGCGGCGTTTTCAGCGCCGGTTCCGGCTCGCCATCATCGCCGTCGAGCTCATCCCACTCCAGCCACGGTTCCAGTTCCTCGGGTTCACCGTGCTTCAGGAACCCATCTACCCCCTCTGGGCGGTGCTGCCAGAAACGTGCGGGCATGCGGGCGACGGCGTCGCGAAGCTGCTCTCGATCCGTCTCATCGGCCATGTATGCGCCGTGCACGCAGCAGCCGACGTCGGGCTGTTGCTTATCGATGCCGTGGCACCTCTCCGTCCCAAACTGGCAGGCATAGTGCGATTCGAGCCAGGTCAGGTCGATGGAAAAGACGTGGAGTGGATCGTGCGGATCCGTAAATTCGAACCACTCTCTGGGGAAGTCGGGGGCCTTTTCGCGGCCGGCGATAATGGAAGCCGCCGCGGGGGAGGAGGCCGGAAAACCCAGGTAAACTTCTTTTGATTTCGGGCGATTCACACCTACCCACGGTAGACCTACTACTGTAGAGGCGTGCGATTAGGTGTATTAGACGTCGGAAGTAATACCGTCCACCTCGTTGCGGTCGATGCCGCAACCGGTGGGCGGCCTTCGCCGATGAGCGATTGGAAAACCCCGCTGCGTCTGGTGGAACAGCTAGACAAAGACGGCAACATCCATGAGAAGGGCATGAAGAAGCTCATCTCCGCCGTGGGTGAAGCCGCTGAGTTGGGCAACAAGCTGGGCTGTGACGAGTTCATTGCCTTTGCTACTTCTGCCGTGCGCTCGGCCACTAATTCGGCCAAGGTTCTCGACGAAGTTGAGAAACAAACCGGCGTCCGCCTCGAGATCTTGTCGGGCGAGGAGGAAGCTCGGTTGACCTTCCTGGCCGCTCGCCGTTGGTATGGCTGGTCCGCTGGCCGCATTACCAACCTCGACATCGGTGGTGGCTCGCTGGAGCTGTCCACCGGTACCGACGAGCATCCGGAAATGGCTTTCTCCCTCGATTTGGGAGCGGGCCGTCTGACTCACAACTGGTTCGATACCGACCCGCCAGAAAAATCCAAGGTGAACCTGCTGCGGGATTACATCGATGCGGAACTGGCCGGCGTCGCCGATAAAATGCGCGCGCTGGGCCCTGCCGGGTTGGCCGTGGGTACCTCGAAAACCTTCCGCACGCTGGCTCGATTGACCGGTGCTGCACCGTCTTCGGCGGGCCCCTATGTGAAACGCACGCTCACTGCGCCGGGCCTGCGTCAGCTGATTTCCTTCATTTCCCGTATGACTGCAGCTGACAGGGCGGACCTTGAGGGTGTAAGTTCTACCCGATCGCATCAGATCGTCGCCGGCGCTTTAGTGGCGGAGGCGAGCATGCGTGCCCTGGGAATCGAAAAGTTGGAGATCTGCCCCTGGGCTCTCCGAGAAGGTGTCATTTTGCGCCGTACCGATAAGGGACTGGAATAGGAAAGAAACGTGGCTGACAAGAAACAGTTGACAGTTGCGGAGCTGCTGGCCCGTAACGCGAAGGACCGATCTGGCGAGGAGAAGAGCTCGCGCCGCCATCGCCGGAGCCTTGACGAAGGCGGCATCTCGGTTGCGGAGCTGACCGGCAATCTCGAAAAGGTCAAGGCAACTCCGGCGGAGGCTAAGCACTCGAGTGTCTCCATCGATGAGCCGGCCCCGGTTATTCCTGCGCCGAAGAAGGAGAAGAAGGAGAAGCCTCAGCAAGAGACACCTCAGCAGGAGGCCCCGCAGAAGGACGCTGATAAGTCTCACTCCGCCGCCCCTGCGGAGAAGCCAACCGAATCTGAGTCCAAGCCTTCCCAGCCCTCTGACGAGGACACGCGCGTAATCCAGAAGGTCAAGGACGAGCCCAAGAAGGCTGAAGACAAGGCCCAGTCAAAGGTCGAGTCAAAGGCTGAGCTGAAGACCGAGGAAAAGGTTGAGCCAAAGGCCAACGACAAAGTCGATGACAAGGCCGAGGATGACACCTTTACCACGGGTGAACTCGAGGCAGTCGACCATGATGTTGAAGAGTACGACGAGGACTATGACGAGGAGGACGAGGGCAAGCTCAACCCCTTCGCCGTCGTCCTGCTCGCCCTCGTGGGCATCGTGCTCGGCGCCATCGTGTTCAAGGGCTTTGAGATTCTCTGGGACCGCTTTGACCGCTTGGTCGTCGTGGTACTCGGTGTTGTTGTCACCGGCGTCATCGTCGGAATCGTCCACGCACTCCGCACGAGCCGCGACGGTTTGTCCATGTTCCTCGCAGCCGTGGCCGGTCTCGTGCTGACCTTTGGCCCGCTGCTCGTGGTGATGTAAGCACCAGCCCAAAAGGCATCTTCTCAAAGGCATCTGCCAGAAGGTATCTTTGCCCCTGAAAACGCCATCTATCCTGCTGTAAATGGCATCTTCAGGGCAGAAAACGCCTTCTGGCAGATGCCTTTTGCATGTGTGAGGATAGCGTGCGAGCAGCCCTGTTGATTGGTGGCCGCGTCCTGGCCTTTCTGGCACCCTGGAAAGCATGACAAAAATTGCAGTACTTGGTGGAGGACAAATCGGCGAAGCCCTCGTTTCTGGGCTGGTGCATGCGGGCTATGATGCCGCGGACATCGTGGTGACCAACCGCCGCACTGAGCGCGGCGAGGAGCTGAAGAGCGCGTACGGCGTCAGCGTCACGAGCGTTAACCCCGCGGCTATCGACGGCGCCGACTACATCTTCGCCTGCGTGAAGCCTTATGCCATCGTGGAGCTTCTTGAGGGCCTCGACATCCCACAGACGGCCGTGGTTGTGTCCATGGCAGCCGGCTTAACTCTCGAGACCCTGGAGAAGGCCGCTGGGGAGGGCGTGCCGGTCGTCCGCGTCATGCCGAACACCCCCATGTTGGTGGGCAAGGGTATGTGCACCTGCGCGGGCGGCACCCACGTGACGGAGGAGCATCTCGACGGCGTGGTCAAGCTCCTGGAGGCTGTCGGCGAGGTTGCTGTCATTGAGGAGAAGCACATCGATGCTGCTACCGCTCTAGCCGGCTCCGCGCCCGCCTACTACTTCCTAGTCACGGAGGCGCTGATCGACGCCGGCGTGCAGCTCGGCCTCACCCGCGATGTTGCCGAGAAGCTAGCCACCCGCACCGCACAAGGCGCCGGAACGATGCTGGCTGAATCCGGCAAGGATCCGGTTGCTTTGCGCGCAGGGGTGACCTCCCCGGGGGGAACCACTGCCGCCGCTCTTCGCGAGCTCGAGGAGTCTGGCCTGCGGGGTGCGTTCTTCCGAGCCGCTGAAGCCTGCACCCAGCGTGCGCAGGAACTTGCCTAAAACTTCCCGTCGCCCTGGGAGCCCTGTGGCACGTGTTGCCACACGGGCTTGAAGGGCAGCAGCGGTGCGAAAGAGGAAAAAATTAGCTCTTGGGTCGCATTAGTCACAGGTTTCACGCTAAGCTGGCAGGAGCGCGTGCGTGATAGTCCTGTGGGAGGGGAAGCCTACAGCGCGTCACGTGCTGAAGGGTTAAATAAACTATGACGAATGAAGATAAGGGAACTTTCCTGACCATCGCCGAAGTTGCGGAGATCATGCGTGTCTCCAAGATGACGGTCTACAGGTTGGTTCATGCAGGTGACATGCCGGCCGTGCGCGTGGGACGCTCGTTCCGCGTTCACGAATCCGCCGTCAAGGAATACCTTGAGGCTTCCGTATACGGAGCCTAGCGTTCACCTCTTTCTGGCAGCGCCCACCACTGCGGACCCCTCGCGGTCCACGGCGGTGGGCGCTGCCCTTAGTTTTGGTGCTGGGCAGGCCGCTAGGTAAGATAGTGAACATTCGTTTCGGCACTGGCATGCCTGCGTCTCCCTGTTTCGCGGGGACCGCCTCGAGTGCACCGTGGGTGGTTTTGTTCCAGGCGTTGCCGGCCGGGTTACGTACGTACTGATACCGAAAGTGAGGAAACCTGCTATGGGTTCTGTCATCAAGAAGCGCCGCAAGCGCATGTCCAAGAAGAAGCACCGCAAGATGCTGCGCCGCACCCGCGTTCAGCGTCGTAAGCTGGGCAAGTAAAGCTTCGCCTGCAACTCCCCGCATGGTCCTTTTTAGGATCGTGGCGGGGAGTTTCTGCTATCTATTCTCCTTTCTATCCGTCATTTCAGACGACCTCTCCGTCGTTTCACACGACGTCGTTTTAGACGACGGAGCCGCTTAGAACGGAATGTCTTCCTGCGGTGCGCTTGGAGTGTGGGGTTCCTTGGCAGCGGCCTGCGCTTCCTTAGCTTCCTGCTGGACAGCTTCCTCTTGGGCGCGCTCGCGGGTGGCCGTGATTTTCTGGGCTACCGTCTGTGCCCAACGCTTCGCTTTCTTTGCCAGCGGGCCGGTCGGCTCCGTCGTGGCCCACGTCCCATCCTCGTAGAGCCACACCATATCCCCGGTGTGCGGGTCCATGATGTAGTGCGCGCGCCCATCAGTTTTCATATTGTGATGGTGTTGGCACAGGCTGGCCAGGTTGCGCGGGTGCGTGGCGCCGCCGTCGGCATAGTTGATGCGGTGGTCCATCTGGCACAGGTAGGCCGGCCGATTGCAGCCCGGAGCGTGGCAGGTGCCATCGCGGCCTTCCACATATTTGCGGATGAGCTCTGAAGCTATGTAGCTGGCTGATTCCGGCGGCTGCGAGGACAGGTCGCGCGTGCGTGTGGCGGGCATGTCCTGCGATGTCCATCCATACCCTTGGACGAAGGTGGGAGCGTTGTCGATATCACTGGCTTGGTAGGTGTGCAGAATGATGGTCGCGGGTGGAGAGATGCTGCCGGCGATGAGCTTCTTTAGGGCATCGGCCTGCGAGAGCCCGTTCTCCTTCGCCGCCTGTTTGATGTAGCCATCCAGAATCATCCCCGTGGCACTGTCCGTGTCGAGCTCAAGGATGCCGCGCTCGCCAGTATCGGTAAAGGTATAGGAGTCCTTCTTCGGCGAATCGCGGAAGGTAAAAGCTTTATTGATGCTCTTGCAAATATCGCGCACCTTGCGCCCAATCTGCGCCGGTGTAGGGAAGACTTGATTCGGGGAGGTGGGGGTGAAGTAATCGATCAGGGCATCGTCGATAAGCGCGAGCGTTTCCGGAGGTAGCTTGCCCAGCTTCGTCAGGGTGCGGTCGATGGTGATGAGCGCCTTCATATCCAGCAGAAACTGACTGTCCTGCAGGGCCTTGACCTGCGGTAGCTCCGTGAGGCGGTGCACGGCCAGGCAGCATTCGCTCACGGTGTAGTCACCGACGCCGAGCTTGGCGACGAGTCTCTGGCACGCAACATCAAAATCCTCATCGAGATCTGGCATGGCAGCTACCCATGCGCGATAGTCCGCGCGGCGGGCGGCGCTGCGCTCCACGGCGAGGGCGCAGTCGGGGTTCATATGGGAAAAGTAGGCGGTTTGAGTGGTGGTGTTCACGGTGTCCCCCGGGTTTATGGTGTCGCTTGTATGTTCTATGTGCACTATAAAACACGCCCCGGACATCTACTATGACCTGGGGAATGTAGGTGTTTCCTCGAGGTATTTGAGACATACAAGCGCCCTCTTTGTATTAGGTGGAAAGTCTCATATCTTCCGGCCCCACAGGAGTCCGCTGCGTACGTATGATGGCGAACTATGTTGCCTAGACTCTTGACCCTTGACAACCTGGTTATCTCACAGACAAAGTCCTTCATGCAGGATCAGTTCCTGATCGCCGATGAACAAGGCGTGTCCGTGGGCACCATCGTGCAGTCGTCGAGCATGAAGGACATGTTCTTCAATGCCTCCCGCAGCCTCGAGGTTGCCTTCACGGATGAGCAGGGCAATCCGCAGCAACCGCTCATGGTGATCAAGGATCCGCCGAACTTCGTGCGGGATACGTATGAGGTGTATTTGCCGGGCGTCGAGAAGCCCATGGCGGTGGTGACCAAGAAGTTCTCCCTGCTGAAGACGCGCCTGACCTTGGAGATGGAGGGCTTCCCAGAGATTGAGATCGAAGGCGATGTCTGGGATTGGAATATCCAGATCAACAGCCAAGGGCAGCCCTTAGCGGAAGTGCGCAACGAGTGGTCGGGCGTGGGACGGTTCCTAGCCGGGAAGAATACCTACAAACTCAGCATCGCGCCGGGGCTCGACCCGCAGCAGCATGCGGGGCTCATCGGTGCGGTCATGTGCATGGATATGCTGCGCACCAAGCAGCAGAACAGTAGCTAGCGGCGCACCATGCGCCAGCTTCCATAGGAAAAGAGCGCGGTGGCCAGCGCCGGGAGGCCATAGGTGCGCACGGCCTTGCGCACGGAGCGGTAGTCGCGGATGAGCCAGCCTTTTTCCTCCGCGATATCGCGCAGCTTGGAATCCGGGTTAATGGCCACGGGGGTTCCCACCATGGAGAGCATCGGGACGTCGTTGGAGCTGTCGGAGTAGGCGGTGCAGCGCTCAAGGTCGAGGTTCTCCAAGGTAGCCAGTGCTGCCACGGCGTGCTTCTTGCCCGAGCCGTGGAGGATATCGCCCACGAGGCGGCCGGTGAAGCGGCCATCTTTTACTTCCGCCACGGTGCCGAGCGCACCCGTGAAACCGAAACGCTGCGCCAGAATCTGCGCCAGCTGCACGGGGGTTGCGGTAACCAGCCATACCTGCTGGCCGGCATCGAGGTGCATCTGGGCTAGCTGTTTCGTGCCCGGGTAGGCCTTGCGTGCCATGGATTGGTCCACGATGCTCTCGCACAGGGCCACCATCTCATCCACCGAGCGGCCCTTGACGAACTCGAGCGCCTGCACGCGCCCGGCGGCTACGTCCGCGGCATTCTCCGAACCGGAGACGCGGAATTTGAGCTGCTTCCACGCGATGGGAAGGATCTCAGAAAGCTTGAAGTAGCGGCGGCGCGCAAGCCCCAGCGCGAAGGCTACGAGCGAGGAGCCTTGGATCAACGTGTTATCCACGTCGAAGAAGGCGGCGGCGCCAACGTCCTGGGGGATGTCTGGGTCGGGCTCAGTGATGGAGCGTGAACCCGCCGATTCGAAGGATCCCCGGACGGAATCCACGCCAGAGGAAAACGCATCCAGGTCAATGCCAAAGAGATGTTCCACCGCCGCAGCTGCCGATGCCTCACCTGCCGCCCGCTGGTGCTCCTCACCCAGCGGGGCAAAGGCCTGTTGCTCCAAGAAGTTACGTAGGTTTCCCCTGCTTGCGGTCCAGTTGGCAAGGAACTCGCGGGGAGAATCGGGCATACCGGGAGGCAGGGGGAGGGGCACGAGTTCAGCTTTCATAGGGCGGGCAGACTAACGTGTCCATAGTAAACCGCGAACCGTTCTACGTCCTATCGAGGAGTTTCTATGTCCCACGTCGTCGAGCTGATGGTGCGTACTACGTGTGGCTCCTGCGCGCGAGTGCTCGAGCAGATTACTCCGGTGGTCCAGCAGGCTGGTGCGGAGCTTAACGTGCGCACGGTGGATGAGGATGCGGAGCTGGCCATGGAATATGGTGATCGCGTCCCCGTTGTAGTGATTGATGGGGAGGAATTCTCCTGTTGGGAAGTGGACAACGAGGAGCTAGCGCAGGCGCTGGCGCAGTAGTTTTCTTCGGCGTTCCCGCGAGTTTCGGAAACAAGCAGAAGGCTAGTAGTCTTTTGGATGATCTATGTCATCCAAAGGGATGATAAACAACTGGAGGGTAGTGCATGAGTGTGCTCGTCGTGGGCATGTCGCATCAGTCGGCGCCGGTGGCGCTGCTGGAAAAGCTGAGCATGGACGAGACCGTGCAGAACCATACGTGCCGGGCCATGGTGTCGGCAGGCTCGCTGAGCGAGGCGATGATTATCTCCACGTGCAACCGCCTGGAGGTCTACACCGTTACCAATTCCTTCCACACCGGCGTGCAGGATGTCGTGCGCAACCTCGCTGAAGTCTCCGGCGTGGGGGAGGAGGAACTGCGCTCCTACCTTTATGTTCGCTATGCCGACGCCGCCGCTGAGCACCTCATGATGGTGGCCTCGGGCTTGGACTCGATGGTGGTAGGTGAGCAGCAAATCATCGGTCAAGTCCGTACCGCCTATCAGTTCGCTGTCGAGCAGGGAACCGTCGGGCCGCGTATCCACGCGCTGGCCCAGTCCGCGCTGCGCACCGGCAAGCGGGTGCATTCCGAAACCGAGATCGATGAGGCGGGATCCTCCATGGTCTCTTTCGCTTTCGATCAGGCCCTGAGCCGCATGGGCACGGACGATCTCGACGGCAAGCGCGTGCTGATCTTGGGGGCGGGTGCAATGGCCTCGCTAGCGGCAACCCACGCGGGGCGCTTGGGAGCACACCTGGTTATTGCGAACCGCACCCTGGCTCGCGCCCAGCGCGTGGCGGAACATGCCCATGAAGCGGGCGTCTATGCGGACGTCGTTGAGTTCGCGCACCGCGCCCAGGCTTTGCACGATGTGGACATGGCGATTTCTGCCACGGGCGCCCAGGATTTCACCATTTCAGCGGCCGACGTCGAGCGTTACCACGTGGCCGACCGCGAGCTCATGCTCGTGGATCTCTCCTTGCCGCGCGATATCGATGATGCGGTAGCAGATGTCGAGGGGGTCGACCTCGTTAACATCGAGAGGCTGAGTAATTCTTTGCAGGCGGCCGATACTGACCTTGCCGCCGGCACCAGCCCCCACGCGCAGGCGCGGCGCATCGTCAATGAAGAGCTGGAAGCCTATGCTTCCGAGCAGCGCGTCCGCGACGTCGTCCCGGCGGTATCGGCGCTGCGCAAGCGGGCAGCGAACCTGGTTCAGTGCGAGGTAGCGCGGCTGGAGCAGAAGCACCCAGAGCTGGATGAGCGCCAGATGGGAGACATCAACCGTGCTCTCAAGCGCGTTGCAGATAAGCTGCTCCATGAGCCCACGGTTCGTGCGAAGAAGCTCGCAGCCAACTCCGGAACGGTGAGCCACGAGACCGCGCTGCAGGAACTCTTTGGGCTCCAGCTAGAGGGCAGCGGTGTGGCCATTGACGTGGCGGAGCTGCCGGATGCCGCGCAGATGGAAGCCGCGGAAAGCACTAAGGAAGAAAAGGACGCATAGATGTTGACGATCGGCACCCGAGGATCCCTCCTGGCCACCACGCAGTCGGGGCACGTGCAGGAGTGGCTGCAGCAGGCAGGCTATGAGGCAGAGCTGCACATCGTCACCACGCAGGGGGATGTCAACATGGCGCCCGTGGAGCGCATCGGCGTGGGCGTATTTACGCAGGCCCTGCGTGAGGCCGTTGCCCGCGGCGAGTGCGAGATCGCGGTGCACTCCTTCAAGGATCTGCCCACGGCTGCCGACGAACGCTTCGACCTTGTGGTTCCGCAGCGCCAGGACATCCGCGAAGCGCTTATCGCCCGCGATGGCCTGACCCTCAAGGAGCTGCCGGAGGGCGCACGCGTAGGTACCTCCGCGCCGCGCCGCATCAGCCAGTTGCGGGCGCTGCGCCCGGACCTTGACATTCGCCCACTTCGAGGCAATATCGATACCCGCATGGGCAAGGTCACCGGTGGCGAGCTCGACGCCGTCCTCCTGGCCTACGCCGGCCTCGTGCGCGCGGGCTATGCCGATCGCGCCACCGAGGTCTTCGACCCGGAGGTTTTCATGCCCGCCCCGGCACAGGGCGCGCTGGCCATCGAGGCAGTGAAGGGAACGGAGGCTGCACAGGCCATTGCCCTGCTTGCCGACGCCCCCGCCACCGCCGCCACCCGCGCCGAGCGCACCGTGCTCTCCCGGCTAGAAGCCGGCTGCACCGCGCCGGTTGCCGCGGTCTCTCACTGGGAAGGCGAGCAACTGGTCGTGCGCGGCGGAGTCTTCGCCCTCGATGGTTCTCGTCAGCTCATCGCTCAGGCCCAGGGCGAGGCCAGCGAGGCAGAAGAATTGGGGCGCGCGGTCTCCAAGGAGCTCTTCGCGCAGGGAGCTGCAGACCTCCTGGCAGCGGAGTAATCGCACGTAATTTTTGCTTTGGGGCCTTTTCCTTTAGTGTGTATCTAGCACACAATCATTGAGAGCAATGATTTAGGCCCCCTTAACTCGCGAGTGAGGGGCTTTCTTGTCTCCATTTCCCGCGCCCGCCACGCGTGGCGCCGGGGCACTCGGAATCCACAAACTAGAAAAGAACCTTATGAGCAATGCCGTGCCGGATACCCAGCCTGAGCTGGGTAAGTCTGATCTGGGCAAAGTCGTCTTCGTCGGTGCCGGCCCAGGTAACCCCGACCTGCTGACCGTTCGCGCCCGCGAGGTTCTGGAGACGACCGCCAACGTTGTGACCGACGCCGCCGTTTCACAAGGCGTGCGCGACATGGTGGCGCAGCAAGTGCCGGTTCCGCAGGAGCTTCTCGACGCCGCCGAGGAAGAGTACGAGCGTATCTGCGCCGCCGCAAAGGAAGCGGGCGCGCGCCGCAAGCCGCCACGCCCAGCCCCGCCGACGGCGGCGGTGTTTGAGGAGGTCGAGGGGGACGTCGTCAAGCAACTGCGTGCAGCACTCGAGCGCGCAGAGGGCCACGACGTGATCCGCCTGGTCACCGGAAACCCGCTCAACCGCGAGTCCATCAAGGCGGAAATCACCGCCGTGGCCAATGCGGGCATGGAATTCCAGGTGGTCCCGGGCATGTCCCTGCCTTCGACGGTTCCGTCTTTTGCAGGTATTGCTCTCGGTGCGACCTATACCGAGGCCGACATCACCGAAGGTGCGGATTGGGACGCGCTGGCCTCTGCGACGCAGCCGCTGGTTTTGCAGGCCACGGCAGATGACCTGCCGGTGATTTCCGCCGAGCTGGTGGAGCGCGGGATGCCCGCGGAGACGGAAGCCTACGTCACCGTCCACGGAACCACCCGTCTGCAGCGCACCCACGAGACCACTCTGGGCACGCTGGGCAAGCTCGACGCTGAGCTGCCGGGCGAGCTCGTCGTCACGCTGGGCCGCAGCTTTGATGATCGCTCGAAGTACTCCTGGTGGGAGAACCGTTCGCTCTATGGCTGGCGCGTGCTCGTGCCGCGCACGAAGGAGCAGGCCGCGGCGATGAGCGCCCGCCTGGCTGGCCACGGTGCCATTCCGCAGTCGGTGCCCACTATCTCCGTGGAACCGCCGCGCAACCCGGCGCAGATGGATCGCGCCATCAAGGGCATCGTCGAAGGCCGCTACAAGTGGGTCGTGTTCACCTCCGTCAATGCGGTGAGCGCGGTGTGGAAGAAGATTGCGGAACTCGGCCTCGATGCCCGCGACTTCGCCGGTGTGCACCTGGCGGCGGTGGGGCAGAAGACCGCCGATGCGATTCGCGCCAAGGGCATGGTCCCGGAGCTTCTGCCGCCGGCGAGGAAGCAGAATGCCGAGGGTCTCGTGGAGGTCTTCCCCAACTACGTTGAGGACATCGACGCCGTGGGCCGCGTGTTGCTGCCGCGCGCCGATATCGCCGGCGAGACTCTGGTGGACGGCCTGTTGGACTTGGGCTGGGAAGTCGATGACGTGGTGGCCTACCGCACCGTGCGCGCGGCCCCGCCGGCGGCGGAGATCCGCGACATGATCAAGTCCGGTGGCTTCGATGCGGTGGCCTTTACCTCGCCGTCGACGGTGCGCAACCTCGTCGGCATCGCCGGCAAGCCCCATGCCCGGACCATCATCGCGTGCATCGGCCCCTCCACCAAGGCGGCGGCCGAGGAGGTGGGGCTGCGCGTGGACGTGGTCCCGGAGGTTGCGGATGTGCCGACGCTTGTCGACGCCCTCGCTGACCACGTCGCCGCCCTCCGCGCCGCCGGCAACCTGCCTGCTCCGCGCAAGAAGCGCCGCTCGCGCAAGAAGTCGGCGTCGACCACTGCTGGGAAGGCAGATTAGGGGCGACTAGAGTCGAGAAAGTACTTTTGATTTTCTCGTAGCTCAAAGGAGAGTTTTTACTCATGAGCATTGCTCGCCGCCCCCGCCGCCTGCGTCAGAACCCGGCTTTTAGGGACTTGGTTGCGGAAACGTCGCTGCGCCCCTCCGACCTCATCCTCCCGATGTTCGTCGTCGATGGTCTGGATGAAGCCCGCGAGATCCCCTCCATGCCGGGAGTGGCGCAGCACAGCTTGGATTCCCTCAAGCGCGCCGCCCACGAGGCACTTGACGCCGGCGTGACCTGCGTTGACCTTTTCGGTGTGCCGCGTGAGGGAGACAAGGATGCAACCGGCTCCGTGGCTTGGGACCCGCAGGGCATCCTCAACGTTGCGATTGCCGAGCTGCGCAAAGAGTTCGGCGATGACCTCATCGTGATGGCGGATACCTGCCTCGATGAGTTCACCTCGCACGGTCACTGCGGTGTGATCGATGACAAGGGCCGCGTGCTCAACGATGAAACCGTGGAGCTCTACCAGGACATGGCCCGCTCTCAGGCCCGCGCTGGTGCGCACATGGTCAGCCCCTCCGGCATGATGGACGGCCAGATTGCCGCCATCCGCGAGGCCCTCGACGAGGCCGGCCACGAGGACGTGGCCATCATGGCCTATTCCGCCAAGTACGCCTCCGCCTTCTTCGGTCCCTTCCGCGATGCGGTGGGCTCCTCCCTGGAGGGCGACCGCCGCACCTACCAGCAGGATCCGCGCAACTTCCGCGAGTCCATGCTGGAGGTGGACCTGGACATCGAGGAAGGCGCGGACATCGTCATGGTTAAGCCTGGCCTGCCGTACCTCGATGTGCTGGCCGGTGCCGTGGAGCGCTCCTCCGTGCCGGTAGCCGTGTACCAGGTGTCCGGCGAGTATGCGATGATTCAGGCAGCCGCCCAGAACGGGTGGATCGATGGTGAGGCCGTTATGCTGGAGTCCTTGACCGCGTTCAAGCGCGCGGGCGCGGACCAGATCCTGACGTACTTCGCCACGGACGCCGCCCGCTTGCTCAAGTAAAAGGAGAATCGTGACGTTCAGCCCGAACACGGCTTCGTCGGCGCAGAAGCCGGCGAAGCAGGACAAGGAGCCGGATAAGGAGAAGGCCACTCGCACCGAAGCCGTTTCCCTCATGCTCAAGGTGTGGGCCGTTGCCTTGGTGCTTGAGGTGGTGCACCTAGTCCTGAGCATCGTGCTGACCCTTCTGAACCGGGACGAGCTCTTTGCCCAGGCCCGCACCACCGCGGAGTCCGCAGCGGAAAAGTCTGGGCAGGACGTCAGCGATGCCCTCGTGCAACTCGTGGGCTATGGCTCGGTGGCGTTCAGCTCGCTGATATCGCTCGCCATCGTCGTCCTGCTGGGCATCATGCTGGGCTTGATCCACAAGAACTCCTCGGCGGCCGGCACCGGCCGGCGCCTGTGGTTCGCCTTCTCCCTCTACTTCGCCTTCCGCGTGCTCATCGTCTTCATGAGCAGCCCCGCTGGGGCGAGCGTTCCGGACTGGCTGTTCGTCCTCGATGGCGGCGTGCAGATCCTCGTCGGCGTGGCCGCCGTCATGGGCTTGATCTTCTCCTCCAAGGAAGAAGTTCTTGAGTACACCGGCGAGATGGAACAGATGCGCCAGATGCGCAAGGAGATGGAAGAGCAGCGCCGTCAGGAAAACCTGGAGGAGCGCGAGAAGAAAAACAAGGACAAGGAGAAAGAAAGAGACAAGGACGGCAAGCGATGAATGACCGCCCCGGCCCCGCGGACTATAATCGCCGTCCGCGCCGCCCTAAGAAGCAGGGCGAGCAGGATCTTTCCACCTGGCCTTCCCAGCTGCGCATCTCCTATTGGGTCTTTGTGGTTGCCGCCGTTGTGATGTTGACCGCCGGAATGGTGGGACTCTTTGGCTCCTATGGCTCGGTGACCAACCCCGAACTCAGCCCAGAGCAGGTGGGCTATATCCGTTTCAATACGCGCTTTGCTGCCATTTCTCATGTGGTGAGCGCTGTCATCATTGCGGCGTGCTCCGCGCAGTTAGCAAACGGTTCGGTGTGGGCGCGCCGCATCATTACCGCGGTTTCCGCCTATGCCATGTTCGTCAGCATAGCGGCGCTGATTGCCGGCGTGGGCGGGCTGCTCTTGTTGCTCATTCCGATGGCGCTCATGGTGGGAATCTTCTTCCTCTTTCATCCAGACTCGACGGCGTTCATTAAGGCCCGTCGGGCGCAGAATTCCTGATTGGCGCCCACTCCAACTTTTGATTCATAATGGACGGTATGTCTCGTCTGTCTGCCGCGCCGCTTATTGAGGCCGCTTCCGGCCGCACCCCGTCCCGTCCGCCCGTCTGGTTCATGCGCCAGGCGGGGCGTTCTTTGCCGGAGTACCGCAAGGTCCGTGAGGGAATCAGCATGCTGGATTCCTGCTTCATGCCGGAGCTGCTGGCGGAGATTACCCTGCAGCCAGTGCGCCGCCACGACGTCGACGCGGCCATCTTGTTCAGCGATATCGTCGTCCCGCTCAAGGCCGCGGGCGTCGGCGTGGAAATCGTCCCCGGACGCGGCCCAGTCATGGATGCGCCCGTGCGCAGCAAGGAGGACGTGGCGAACCTGCCTATCCTCGACGTCGACGTGCCCGAGGTGCGCCAGGGCATCGAGATCATTCTGAACGAGCTCACCGACAAGCAGGCACTCATCGGTTTTGTCGGTGCGCCTTTCACTTTGGCCAGCTACCTCATTGAGGGTGGCCCCTCGAAGAATCATGAGCGCACCAAGGCCTTGATGCATTCCGAGCCGGACACCTGGCACCAGCTCATGGAGCGCCTGACCCCGACGATCATCTCTTTCCTCCAGCTTCAGCTGGAAGCGGGCATCGATGCGATGCAGCTCTTTGATTCCTGGGCGGGCTACCTCAACGAGCGCGACTACCGCGAGTTTGTTCTGCCCTATTCAACGCAGATCCTTAAAGCCGCGGAGGGCCGCGTGCCGCGCATTCACTTCGGCGTGGGAACCGGCGAGTTGCTCGGCGCGATGTCGGAGGCCGGTTCGGAGGTCATGGGCGTGGACTACCGCGTGAGCATGGATGCCGCCGCGGCACGCGTCGATGCAGACATCCTGCAGGGCAACCTTGATCCAGCCTTGCTCTTTGCCGGCGAGGAGGCGGTGCGCCAGGGCGTGCACACCATCAAGGCAGAGGTCGCCCGCGCAAAGGAGCGTGGCGACGTGAAGGGACACATCTGGAACCTCGGCCACGGGGTTCTGCCGACTACCGACGCCGACGCCATCACCCGCGCCGTCGCCATCATCCACGAGGAGGGCTAAATGAAAATCGCGATCATTGGTGCTGGACTGGCGGGACTCACCGCCGCGTGGGAACTCAAGCACAACACTGAGGGCTCCCATGAGGTTTATGTTTTCGAGGCGGCCGATCGCATCGGCGGCAAGCTGCACACCGTGGCTTTCAACGGCGGCCCCACGGACATGGGCGCGGAGGCCTTCATCCGCCGCCGCCAAGATGCCGTGGACTTCTTCACGGAGCTGGGCTTGGAGGATTCCTTCGTGGAACCCAACAGTCAGCTGCGCCCCCGCGTGTATACCGGCGGCGAGCTGCACTTCTTGCCACAGGGCGGTGTCATGGGTATTCCTTCCGCGCCGCAGGACTTCTTCTCCGCTGCCACCAATGAGCGCATCACCAACGAGCAGCCCTTTGAGTGGGAAGTCGGCGGGGATGTCTCCGTGGGCAAGCTCGTGCGCCAGCAATACGGCGATGACGTGGTGGATCACGTGGTCTCCGCGCTGCTCGGCGGTGTGTACTCCTGTACGGCCGACGACCTAGGCCTGCGCGCTACGGTCCCGCACTTGGCGGCCACGCTGGACTCGCTGGCTAAGGAGGGTCCGGTAACCCTGTCGGCGGCAATCAAGCAGATCGAGTCCGGCCGCAGCCCGGCCGAAGGCTCCGTCTTCGGCACCTTCAAGGGTGGCTACGCCGAGCTCTACGAAGCCCTGGCTGAGAAGTCCGGCGCGCAGATCCACCTGGACACCTTCGTCTCGGGCGTGACGCGTAAGGGTGATGCCTTTGAGGTCAAGGGCGCGCCGGGGGATATCGGCCCCTTCGACCGCGTGCTCTTTGCCACCCCGGCTCCGACGACCGCGCGCCTGCTCAAGGCCGTGGCTCCGGAGGCCGCCCAGGAGTTGTCTTCTGTCCAGCTGGCCTCCTCTGTGGTCGTCGGCTTCAACTTCGCCTCCGCCACGGACCCGGAGGGCAACTCCCTTCCGGAGGCCACCGGCATTCTCGTCGCCTCGGACGAGCCCGGCGTGCACGCCAAGGCTTTCACGCTCTCCTCCAATAAGTGGCCGCACCTGAACGAGCGCGAGGGCTTCCTCGTGCGCGCCTCCTTCGGCCGCTTCGGCGATGACGCCCTCGTGCGCGCGGAGGAGGATGACCTGGTGGACTATGCCCTTGATGACCTGCAGAAGATCACCGGCTTCGACGGCCGCGCCGCCGGCGTGGAGGAGATCTACACGCAGCGCTGGTTCGGCGGCATCCCCCGCTATGACGAAAAGCACCTGGCTACCGTTGCCGCCGTGCGTGCCGCGCTTGCCGACGTCCCCGGTATCGCCACCGCCGGCGCTTGGGCCGATGGAGTCGGCGTGCCCGCCGTCATCGCCGGCGCCCGCGCTGCCGCGCAGGCGCTCGTCAGCTAGCTCTCCGTCCCTCCTTGTGGTGCCTTCAGCTGGTCGATGGAGTTACGTAGTCGCTCTGCATTGCGAGGGGAACGCAGAAGGTATTCCGTTTCACGGAGCGAGTTGTAGTCATCCATGGAAACGGTCGTTGTGAGGTTGAGCTGTTCGCACACGTGCTCATCGTGGCTGACCAGGATGAATGCCCCGCGGTAGCTCGTGAGCACCTCAATCAGCCAATCGGTGGTGGGGATATCGAGGTTGTTTGTCGGTTCGTCGAGAAGCAGAAAGCGCGGGGCTGGGTCGCTGAGCAGGACGCGGGCGATTTCGACGCGGAAGCGCTCGCCACCAGAAAGCTGGCCCACTGGCTGGTGGATCTTGTCGTTGATAAAGAGCATCTGGGCCAGCTGGTCGCGCAGGAACTGCGGGTCCGCGTTGGGATTGGCCTCCCGTACGATGTCGAGCACCGACTTCTCCTCGGGTAAGACGATGCGCTGCCGGATGTATCCACAGGGCAGCGCGTACTCGACGTCGCCGCGGGCGACGCGGTTGAGGAAGGTGGTCTTGCCGCTGCCGTTGGGCCCGGCAAGGCGAACACGCTCGGGGCCAGTAATGCTGAGCAGATCGCTGACCAGCACGCGGGTGCCCGCGGGCAGCTCAGTGCCGGGGAGATCGATGTGGACATGGGTGTCGTCGCGAAGCGCGCGCTGTGCCTTGTCATGAGCCGACAGGGCGGCAGCCACTGCATCGTTGGCCTGTTGAGAACGCCCAGCGGCCGAGCGCTCAGAACGGTTCTTGTCCAAGCCCATGGCCATGCCGGGTTTGCGCTTCGAGGCGGCGAAGTTCTTGCCGCGGCGGGCATCGCGCGCAATGCGGGTCTGCATGGCGGCGCGCTCGCGGATTTGTTTGCGGTGTTCGGCCTTGGTCTCTCGGACCTTGGCCTGCGCGGAATCCTGCTCGGCATCAATCGCTGCGCGGTAGGAGGAGTAGTTTCCCTCGAACTCGCGAAGTGTTCCGTGGTAGAGCTCCGCAATGCTATCCGCGTGCGCGAGGAGCTCGCGGTCGTGTGAGACGACGAGAACCGGCATCGGCGCGGTGCGAATGAGCTCGAGCAGAAGCTGGCGTGATGAGGAGTCCAGGTTGTTGGTGGGCTCGTCGAGGATGAGGAAATCCGGCTTGCGGAAGAATGCGGCGGTCAGTGCCACGGTCACCGCTTCACCACCCGACAGTGTTCCGATAGTGCGCTCTAAGGGGAAGGGGATACCCGCAGCGTCGAGAGCTGCTTCAATACGTTCTGCTAAGTCCCACTGCTCACCAACAGTGGCGGCGAGCTCTTCCGAGTATTCGCCAGCCTCAATGCGGGCAATGGCGTTGAGGACTTCGGTCGCGCCAAAGACATCGGCGATGGTGCTAGACGTATGGAGGCCTAAATCCTGGTCGACATAGAGGACTGAGCCCGCGGATACCGTTCCCGAAGTCGGGGCAATGAGGCCTGCAAGTACCTTGGCTAGCGTTGATTTTCCGGAACCATTCGCACCGACCAAGCCCGTGAAGTGCGAGGAAAACGTGCCGGTGAGCTCCGTGAAACAGGGGGTGCCGTCGGGCCAGGTGACGGTGAGATGAGAAAAAGAAATAGGCATGAAGAAATCCACCTTCGAGTAAGTCGCGTAAAAAGTGTGACGTCGAATTAGGAAAAAATCTTCATGCCCGAAAGACTAGCCCGGCTAATACCCCAGCGCAAGGGCCGCCACACCAAGACCGAGGGCGCCGCGGGCAATGTAGTGCAGCACCTCGGGGGAGAAGGAGACACCGAAGCCGCCGCTGTCCAGCATGGACATGCTGTCTACCTGTGCCGGGCGGGAACGCTTAAACGACGCCCAGCTAAGACCGGCGATGATGAGCACCACTGCGATGGCGGAGAGCTTCCACACCAAGAGGAGGACACCAGCACCAAGGAGCGCCGTGCCCACTGAAGCGATAAGGGGAAGGCCCCAGTCGGGCCATGCATCGTCGCTGACGCGGCCGAAGGAGGCAGCGCGCCCAACCGCCGCGCCGACGATGCTCCACGCGGACATGAATCCGACGATAGCCAGCGCCCCGAGCTGTGGGGCGAACCCCAACGTCAAGCCGAGGGCTGCGAGCGCACCGACGCCGATGTACCACCGTCGTCCCAGACGACGGAAGAAGAGACCCGTCAACGTGGAGGGCGCATGGGTGCGACGAGGAATCCAGGCGGACTGGCTCGCAATGGCATCAGAGGTGACCTCCGAATCAAGCAGACCAAGGCCGGATCCACCGACCAGGCGCGTATGCCCAGCGCTGAGAAGCGAAGCCAGCGTGAACGAGCGCCACCCCACGACGAAACGCAGGGCCGGGACTGTCAGCGCGAACCACGGGGATAGCCCGGTGGACACGCAGATGCCGAGACCTAAGACCCCGAACCCGATCAGCTGCGTCCATGTGATCCAGTCGGTACCGCGGAGTTTGCCGCGTGGGCGATCAACGTACACCCAACGTTCCCGGGAGAGCGCCCGTAGGGGATAAAGAGTCTCGGCGAACACGATGAGAGCGAGCAGTCCCACGATGCCGGCAATAGGAGCGACACCAGTCAGCGTGATGCGCGCCGGGATGATAGGCACGACGGCGCTGACTTCTTGCCATCCTGTGTAGCCGAAGCCGATGACGATACCGGCGAGGATGAGATACCAAATGCCATCACCTAGCCGGGATAGCGTGCGCATCACAGCTGCACCACCTCGTCGCAGGCCTGGGTGATCGTGTCGGAATGCGTGGCCACGACGATGCAGCGATTCTCCTCGTCGGCTAGGTAGCGCAATTCGCTTGCGAGGAACTCAGTCCAGGTGGCGTCGAGGTGGCGCTCGGGCTCGTCGATAAGCACTGCGCGCGCCGGCTGGTACAGCTGTGCGGCCAGGAACACGCGCTGGCGCTGGCCTGAGGACAGGCGCGAGGCGGGGTGAGGGAGGAGAGGCTCAAGCGCCCAGAGTTCGCAGAGCTTGGCGACGTCCACCCCTGTCGCCTTTCCTATCAAGTCCAGGTGCTCGCCCACGGTGAGGTCGGGGAGGAAAACCGGCTCAGCCACCGTAAGTACAGCACCCGGTTGCTCCTTCGTGCCGACGGGATGGCCGTCGCACTCCACTGAGCCTTCGAGAGGCGCAAGCTCACCGCCGAGCGTGGCTAGCAACGTGGATTTACCTGAACCGTTGGGCCCAGCGAGGCCATAGATGCGGCCTGGGGCGAAGTCCTTCTCAAGATGTCCAAGGGGCGTGGAATGCCCATAATCGGCGTCGATGGAAAGCATTGCTGGGCGGCGTGCTCCTTACATTGGGCGGCTAGACAATAGTTAAAACTTATTTATGAAGTTTAGCAAAATGCACGCCCCGAACGTTCTTTTCGAGGTGGGAAACACCCTTGGGATTGGTGTCATGAGCTGCTAAAATGAGAGAAAATGTAGTTGAAAACTCGGGAGGATAGCAATGTCGGAGCCTGTTCAAATTGAAAGCAGTAGTAGCGACCGTGATCCGTTAGCGTTGAGCGATGCTGCGTTGCGTCTAGCAGGCCACGATGTGACTGATGAGTACGTGCGCCAGCTGGGCCGCGAGGTGGCTGCAGGGACATTATCTGCCGACGAAGCTATCGCTCGTGTTCGGCGAGCTTCGCTGAAATAGAGCGCGGGGGAGAAACATGAGCGGGGGCTGGGAGAGCTATTTCATTCCAGGGACCAAGGTTCTGAAGAATCGCTTGGGGTTAGATGACGCAGAAGAACTACGGATCTTGGAAGAAAAGCTTGTATTTCTTCGGATAACCGAGTTGGAGTCGGCACCTGTGGAAGGTGCTTTTGACTACGCGCACTTCAAGGCTATACATCGACATCTTTTTCAGGATGTGTATGACTGGGCGGGTGAAGAGCGGACTGCCCCTACAGACCAGTTCATGATTAAGGCTGGGCATGCCTACTATCCGGCGGGGCCGGAAATGACGAAGGCAGCAGAGAAGCTGTTTGCGGGGCTGGCGAAGGATGATTTTCTGCGTGGCCTAGAGATTGATGAGTTTGTGACCAAGCTGGCGGAGCTGTGGGGCGAGCTCAATGTGGTGCATAGTTTTAGGGAAGGCAATACCCGTACGCAGACGGTGTTCTTTGATGCGCTGGTTACGGCGGCAGGATACCAACTTAATGTGGAGCGGCTAGCGAGTGATAGCCGCGTACGCGCGGAGTTTATTGCCGCGCGCTTTCACAGCCAGGACACGGGGGATAACGCGCAGCTGGAGGAGGTGCTGCGCGGGCTCGTCGGAAAGCGCAGTGCCTAGCTCTCGAGGCTAGCCCTTGTTGCGGAAGACGAAGATGGAGGAGAAGTCCTGGTCGCCGTGGCCCATGGCCTGCTGTTCCTCAAAGCGCTCGATGGCGGCGGCCACTGCAGGCAGCGGCTTGTTGGCGGTCATCTCCATGAGCTTGGCGTCCTTGCACAGGGCATCCACGGTGAAGTCACCCGGAGTGGTGTTGCGCTCGCCGGTGATGAACGGGCCCTTCATGTTCTTCATGAAGGCCAGGCCGGTGATGTCGAGCATCTCGAGGATGACCTCGGAATCGAGGCCCTCGGACTCGCCGAGGTGGAGTGCTTCCAGCACGCCCTCCGCGGTAACGGCAAGTGCCAGGTTGGCCAGGAGCTTGCCAATCGCCGCGGTGGCGGCGGACTCCACGCCGATGAGCTTGTTCTCATCGGCCCAGGACTCGGCGATGGTCATGGCGAGTTCGCGGCGGTCGTCGTCAGGCGTGCCCACGTAAACGCCGAGCTTGCCCTCGCGCGCCGGGCCCAGCGAGCCGACGACGGGCGCGTGGACATAAGAGTCGACTGCAGCAGCGAATTCGCGGGCGGCGTCGGGGGAGACGGTCGTGGTATCGATCCAGGTCACGCCCTCCGGGATGAGGTTGGTCTCGATGACTCGCTCACGGATGTCATCGGGGCCAAAGAGCGAGGTAATGATGACCTCTGCGCCCTCTACGGCGGCGGTGGGCGAATCGGCGAGGGTAGCGCCGGACTCGACCAGCGGCTGCGCGCGCTCGGCGGTGCGGTTCCAAACGGTGAGCTCATGGTTCTTGAGGAGGTGTCGGGCGAGCTCGGTGCCCATGCGGCCAGTACCAAGGAATGCAATCTTCATGCCGCCCAGTGTGCCATTATTGTGGGCAGGCTCGCCGCGATTTATGCGAGCCCCGGACGAGGGAGCCGTACCCGGTGACGCGACAAGACGGCCAGAAAGGACTGGTCATGTCGTGGTTCGTATTGATTTTCTCCGGTGCCTTTGAGGCTGTGTGGGCGGCGGCGCTAGATAAGTCGGAGGGCTTTAGCCGCCTGTGGCCCTCGGTGATCTTTTTCGTGGCCTGCGCCATTTCGATGGGCGGGTTGGGCTGGGCCATGAAGTCTATCCCCGTGGGCACGGCCTACGCGGTGTGGGCCGGTGTGGGCGCGGTGGTCACCGTCATTTACTCCTTCGTCGCCGGGCACGAGGCGGCAACCGTGTGGAAGGTGCTGTTCCTGGCCATGATCATTGGTGGGATCGTGGGCCTGAAGGTGGTGCATTAGGAGGCGTCGTCGTTTGAAACGACGAAGGAGAATCGATAGTTCGGTGAGTGGATGCCTATGTACTTGCGTAGTAGGCTTCTGGATATCAAGCCGCAAGGCAAATAGGCTCTGGCCCCAGCATCGCTGGGGCTATCTTTTTGTTCCGGTTCGGTTGAACGCGTCGCTATTCGTAGCGCAGCGCCTCAATCGGGTCCAGCTTCGCGGCCTTGCCCGCGGGGTAGTAGCCGAAGAAGAGGCCAATAGCCAGCGAGAAGAGCAGCGAGAGGATGACCGCCCACAGCGGCGGTGCTACGAGTGAGCCGATGGCGGCCGCGCCCGCCATGCCGGCGGCGGTGCCGATGGCGATGCCGATGAGTCCACCGATGAGGCAGACCACGATGGCCTCTGTGATGAACTGGATGCGGATATCGCGGCGGCGTGCGCCAAGCGCCTTACGGATGCCAATCTCGCGGGTGCGCTCGGTGACCGTGATGAGCATAATGTTCATCACGCCGATGCCGCCGACGAGCAGCGAGATGCCGCCGATGGCCGCGAGCACAAGGCTCATCGTGGTGAAGATCTGGTTCAGGGACGCGAGGTCATCGCTGAAGTCGGACACCTTGACCATGTAGTCAGGGTTGTCCTCGTAGTAGCTATCGAAGACGCGCTGCAGGTTGCTGGCTACCGCGGCCTTATCCAAGTCCGGGTTGCCGCGAACGGTGACCTCGCTGAAGGCGGTGCCAGCACCCGGGGAATCGGAGAACTCGGCCTCGAGCGGGTAGGGAACGAAGGCGGTTTGGCTGGGGCCACCGCCCACCAAAGGCCCGGTTTGCGGTTCCTCAAAAACACCGATGACGGCGAGCTCGATCGGGGAGGCCTCCTGGCTTTCAAAGCTCACGTATTGGCCAATGGCGTCTTCAGGAGCGCCGAAAAGCTTGGTGGCGGTTTCCTTATCCAGCATGGTCACTGCCCGGCTGGAGTCGATATCGTCTTCGCTGAGGAAGCGCCCGGCCACGATGGAATAGGACGAGCCTGAGACATAGTCAGGGTTGGTTGGGCGGACCAGGAGGTTGGCGGTCTCCTCCTCTTGTTCGTCGCCTTCGGCGACGAAGGCGCCGGAATAAGAGCTGTACTCGCCGATATTGATGCCGGCGATCTGATCTCCCAAGACCTCCTTGGCGCGGTCCAACATGTCCGGGGTGAGCATAGAGGATTCGTCTTCGACGAAGCCGCCGCCCATGAAGGGATCATCGGCTTCTTCCTCTTCGCCCTCCTCAGGGCGCTCCTTGACCTGGACGGTGAAGTTATTGGCGCCGACCTTGTCCAAGTCCTTTTGCACGGAAGACTGCAAGGAGTGGCCCAGCGTGACGATGGCGATGACCGCGGCGATGCCGATAATGACGCCCAAGAGAGTCAACGCCGAGCGCATCTTGTTGGTGCGCAGGCTGGTCAGCGCCATCTTGGTGGATTCAGCGAAATTCATGACAACACCCCGTCCTTCATCGTGACGGTGCGGCTGCATTCATCAGCCAATTCCGGGTTGTGGGTAATAAACAAAATGGTCTTTCCATGCGTGCGGTGCAGTTCGTGGAAGAGGTCCATGACCATGCGGCCGGTCTGCGAATCCAGTGCGCCGGTGGGCTCGTCCGCCAGCAGAATATCCGGCTGGTTGGCCAAGGCGCGGGCCACCGCCACGCGCTGCTTTTGACCACCGGAGAGCTCGTTGGGCAGGTGGTTCATGCGGTCACCCATGCCGACCATCTCCAAAAGTTCTTCCGCGCGCTGGGTGCGCTCGTGAGCCGAAACGCCCGCATAGACCATGGGCATCTCCACGTTCTTTAGCGCGGACATGCGGCCGATCAGGTTGAAATTCTGGAAGATGAAACCGATTTTTTGGCCGCGGAAGGAGGCTAGTTTGTCGTCGCCAAGCGCCAGTGCATCCACCCCAGCCAGCTGGTACTCGCCGGCGGTGGGGCGGTCGAGGAGGCCGATGATGTTCATGAGCGTGGACTTGCCGGAGCCGGACTGGCCCACGACGGCCACGAACTCGCCTTCGTCCACGCTGAAGTCGAGGCCCGGGATGACGGTCAGCTCGCTGTCGAGACCCTCGTTGAAACGTTTGACGATTCCCCGCATCTCAATGAGGCGGCTCATGCGTTCTCTTCCGCATCATCGGAGCCTTCTACGGAGGCGGACATGCCGACCATGTCCTTGTGCGTATCCGCCTGGCTGATGACGGTCTCGCCCTCCTTGAGGCCGGAGGCGATGGCGGCGGAGAAATCAGATTCGCTGGCGATCTTCACCTCGCGCGCCTGGATAGTGCCGTTGTCGACGACCAGGACGTTCTTCTTGCCGTCTTCTTCATAGATGGCGGAGAGCGGCACGGTGATGGCGTTCTTGTCCTTCTCCGTAATGATCTTCACCTTGGTGGTGGAACCAAGGCGCAGGCCCTCGCGGTTGCCATCGACGCGGATGTGCACGGGGAACTCAGGCTTGGTGGAACCAGATGGTTTGCCGGAGCCGCCACCTGCACCGGCTTCTACCTCAGGTTGTTCGGCCGTAGGGGAGATGAAGGTGACCTTGCCTTTGTACTCTTTGCCGGGGCTCGACGGCGAGGTGAACGTGACTTCATCGCCGACCTTGATGCGGGCGATGTCACCCTCCTTGACCGTGGACTTCACCAACAGTGAGGAATCATCCGCCACGGTGAGGATGGGGCCTTCGGCGGGCATGCCGGCTTCACCACTGACGGAGGTGACAACGCCAGCCAGAGGGGAGCGCAGGTCGGCCTGGGAGAGCGTGTACTCCAGAGGCCCATTCTCCTTGGCGTTGCTGGCGCTTGCCGACGCCGCCGTCTCCACCGCATGGTTCACCGCTTGGGACTGGGAGGCGATTTGGTGTTCGATGGCCAGGTTGCTGGCCTGCAGTGCACGCTCGGCATCGGAGACGGCCTGGTAGGAAGCGGCGGTGGCGCGCTGCTGTTCGCCGAGCTCGCGGTCGATGCCACGGAGGAGGCGGCCATAGGATTCCTCGGATTCCTTCAATTGGCGCTCGGAGTCTTGCACAGCTTCATCGGAGTCCAGGTAGCTTAAGAAAGCGCTGGCGGTGTTGATGCCGGAAGGGTCCTCGGTGGCGGTGCCGATGGAGGCCAGCGCGGACTGGAAGGACTTGGACTCGGCATCGCGCACCCCGGAGCGCGCCTGCTCGACGGCCGCGCGGGCTTCGGCAACCTCGGGGCGGTCGCCCTTGGTAGCGAGGGCATCGTCGAGCTTGCGCTGCGCCTCGGCGTACTCGGTCTGCGCCGAATTCACGGCGGACTGGGCGCTATTGACCTCCGGGTTGAGGCCCTGGTCGAGGGAATCCTGAAGCTGGCGCAGCTGAAGCTGGGCGTCCTCGATCTGGTGGACGGCCTCGAGCTTGCCTGCCTCTTGGGAGGTGCGCTGGGCTTCGAGCTCGCGCTCGGTTTCGGTGGTGTCCATGCGGCCGAGCAGCTGTTGGGCCTCGACGCGGTCACCCACCTTCGCGTCTAGGGACTGGATGGGTCCGGTCAGTGAGCTCGTCAGAGAAATCTCGCGCTCGGCGGAGACGGTGCCGGTGGCGGAGACGGAACTGATGAGGTCTTCCTTGGCGGTTGTCGTGACATCGCTAGCGGTGAGCTGAATGTCGGAGGAGCCGCTGGTTAGTGCGTACATTCCACCACCGCCTGCGAGGAGAACCGCAGCGATAGCGCCGGCGGTGATGCCGAGAGCTTTCTTGTTCATGAGTCCCTTACTGTCAGGTAAACGCCGTCATTGAAAATCGGGTTCAGCTTAACTCCCGGCTATGCTTCCTGTCATGTACAGCGGGGGAATATAGGAGGTAGATCAGGGTCTACCCTTAGATGGTGTGAGGCCATGAGGATTGGCGACGTTTCGATCAACTAAGGGTCCGAAAATGGGCGTTTTTCTGCCACTATTTGATCGAAACGTACTTGGTATCCGCCTTTTAGAAGGGCACATCGATGCGTATATCCTCCGCGCGCGGCAGCGGGGGAAGTGTCGGTATGCGGTCGAGGCCGGCTTGGACTTCTGGCGGGATGGGGATGGACGTGGGCACCCGCGGGGGCTCGGGCAGTTCCAGCTTGGGCTTGGGCCGCTGCGGTGGGGCCGGACGGGGTGCGGG
>NZ_JBRBAU010000016.1:0-48123 GCF_053480195.1 Corynebacterium guaraldiae
GCCCCTGCCCCCGCGCCGAAGCCAGCTCCGGCTCCTGCTCCAGCCCCGGCGCCCAAGCCGGCTCCCGCACCTAAGCCGGCTCCGGCTCCGAAGCCTGCCCCCGCGTCCTTTACTCGCTGCGCAGACGTGTGGAACGCACTAGGCCGCCCGATCTATGCGGGTGAGCCAGGTTTCCGCTCCAAGTTCGACCGCGATGGTGATGGCGTAGGCTGCGAGCGCGATCCTCGTTAAGCTGGAGCGCATGAGCGCTTTTTCTTCCCTTGAGTCCTGGCCCGTCGATACCGTTGCTGGTGCCTTGCTGCACCGCGGCGAAGTGGTTGAGCAGGTGGGGGATACCTCCCGCCGCTTCCCGGTGGCATCCGTGACCAAGTTGGTGGCCGCCTATGGAGTGATGGTGGCCGTGGAAGAAGGGGCGGTGGAGCTGGATCAGCCGGCAGGCCCTGAAGGCTCCACGCTGCGCCACCTCTTGGCACATGCCTCGGGCGTGGGCTTTGATTCCCGCGAGCCACAGAAGCCCGTAGGGGAGCGCCGCATCTACTCCTCGGCCGGCTATGAATGGGCCGCCGAGGAAGTGGAGAAGGCCACCGAGATTCCATTTGCTGAATACCTTGCTGAAGGTGTGTGTGCTCCTCTGGGGATGCAAGCCACAACTCTGGAGGGGTCAGCGGGTCATGGCTTGGTCTCCAGCGTGGAGGATCTCGTTGCCTTTGCCGGCGAGGTCTATTCGCCGCGCCTGCTCGATCCTTCGACTGTCGAAGAGATGCGCAGCGTCCAGTTCCCGGGGCTGCGGGGTATCGTGCCCGGCTATGGCAGCTTCAAAGACTGCACGTGGGGGTTGGGATTTGAAATCCACGGTGAGAAGCAGCAGTGGATGGGTGGCTTGCCCGCCGATGCCGTGGGGCACTTCGGTATGAGCGGTACCTACCTGTGGGTGGCTGGTGACTGGGCCATGGTTGCGCTGACGGACCGCGATTTTGGCGAGTGGTGCAAGCCTTTGTGGGCTGAGACCAACACGGCCATCTGGCAGGAGTGCCAGGCGGGCTAGCCGGGGTGGCATGACGGTGTTGAGCGTCGTCGCGGCGTACCGTAGGGCGCCGCAACGGGGGTAGTGGGGTAGCTGTGGCGACAACGCGCGCGTGTTACACACGTTGACTTATGTGACTGAAGTGATTGATGGGGCGAATTTCGGGGTGAAAGTCTCAAGTTCTTGTTGAGGCTGTGGGGGCTTAAGCGCAGGTTGAGGGTTGTTGTGGCTCAAGTGGCGGGGGAAAATTGTGGGCACACAACGACGCACCGTGTGGCCGCATACTGCGGCCGCACCAAGCGGTGTTCGCGCCTCGGCGCGAGTGACGTGATGAAGACAAGTTCGTAGGGGAAGACGAAGCTCGTCTTGCGTCGGCGCATGCCGGCGTGCCATCACTCGCACGTCAAAGGAGTTTAAGGAGTGAATCAACGCGTTCACCCGCAGCTGGCCGGTGACACCGCGCCGGCCGCTTCAGCCACCCCACTTGGCAGCCCGGCAGATAACTGGCCCAACCGCGCCTGCGGTGAGGTCTGCACCGCCGTGCTGCAGATCTCGGGCATGCCGCGCAACCTGCGCCCTGCCATCGAGCGCGCCATGGCGCGCTGCATCAGCAGCGAAAGCGAGTTCATAGTGCCTGGTGATGACCCGCTGACCGCCCAATGGTGTACCCGTTGGCACCGCGACCCAGTATGGGATCCGCTTAGCGGCCGCGTTCCCGACAACGCAGGCGGCCTCGGGATAGGCTGCCAGCAAGTCATTACGGGAACGCCCAGCGAACTGGACGCACTGGGCCGCGCCGTGGAGATGTTGGCGGGGGAGTACGGATTCAGGGGCGTCGTCAAGCGTGCGGTCTAAGTCCTAGTCCGCGAAGGGATCCAGGATGCGCTCCGGAAGCTCCGCCACGGAGTCAATGACGTGAGTCGGGCGGAAAGGGTAGCGCTCGATGATGCTGTCATCACTGATGCCTGAGCGCACCAGGATGCTGCGCATGCCGGCCTCCAAACCGGACTTGACGTCGGTATCCATGCGGTCACCGATCATGACGGTATTTTCCGAGTGCGCGCCGATGTTATTCAACGCGCTGCGCATCATGACTGGGTTCGGCTTGCCCACGTAGTAAGGCTCGCGGTTGGTCGCCGCAGTAATGAGTGCCGCGACAGCACCCGTGGCCGGCAGCACGCCCTGCGGGGCCGGGCCCGTGACGTCCGGGTTGGTGGCAATGAACCGCGCGCCGTTGCGGATAAGGTTGATCGCCGTGGTGATGGCTTCAAAAGAATACGTGCGGGTCTCACCCAAGACCACGAAGTCCGCGTCGCGGTCATTGAGAATCCAGCCGGCCTCGTGCAGGGCGGTGGTCAGGCCGGACTCGCCCACGACGTAGGCCGTGGAGAGGCCGGCCTGGGTGGACAGGAAGGCCGCCGTGGCCGTCGCCGAGGTCCAGATGCGCTCCGCCGGGATGTCGAGACCGGTGTTCTTCAGACGTGCGGAGAGATCCCGCGGGGTGGACATCGAGTTGTTCGTGAGCACCATGTACTCGATGTTGTTATCCTTCAGCGCCTGGATGAATTTATCCGCGCCGGGAATCATTTCCCCTTCCTTGATGAGGACGCCGTCCATGTCTGAGAGATAGGAAATCACGAGTGTTCCTCCACATAATCAGCAAGTTCGCCCACCGTGGTGACGGAGAGCATGGTTTCTTCATTAAGGCGGACCCCGCAGGCCTCCTCGAGGCGCACGGCTAATTCGATGCGCTCGAGCGACTCAACCCCCAGGTCCTCCAATTTCGCTTCGCGCTCCAGGCCTTCCTCCACGCCGGTCACCTTCGTGATGAGGCGGGTGAGCTCGCCGTATGCGTCCCCGGCTGGGGAAGCTTCTTTTTCTTCTGCCGGCGCGGAGCCGAAGCGGGCTTGGAGTTGCGCTGAAAGGTCATTAGCCATGGAGCCCAGTCTAGTATTGAAATGTCATGGTTATTCGAGCACGTTCCTCCGCCATCGCCCGCAGCTGGTCGCGCCGGGCCCGCCCTCGCATGCGCTCCATCGAGCACACCGTCCACGGTCAGTTGCATGATCTCACGACAGAGCCGGGCCTGACCGGGGTGACGGACTCGGGCTTCGTGGACAACGACGGCGTGCGCGTGGCATGGTACGAGGTAGGCCCGCAGGACGCGGAGGTCACCGTGGTTTTCATCCACGGCTACTGCTTGTCTGCTGAGAGCTTCTACTCCCAGGTCAACGACGTGCGCCGCAACTACCCTTCGGTGCGCTGCCTGCTTGTCGACGTCCGCGGCCACGGCCAATCCACCCACGTCACTCCCGCGCAGTGCACGGTTCGGGGCGCGGCCGACGACGTGCTGGCCGTCATCGCTGAGCGCGCCGCCGAGGGGCCGTTGGTGCTGCTTGGGCACTCGATGGGCGGAATGATTGCGCTCAACCTGCTGCGGCGCGCCCCGCGGGAGGTTTTTCACCGCGTTAAGGGCATGACGCTGGTGGCTACCTCGATGCAGCGCTTTGCGGCCGAGGGCGTGGCGCGCGTCTTGGAATCGAAGACGCTGGGCATGGTCTATCGCGCTTGTTTGCGGTTGCCGAGCCGGCTCAACCGCGTGCGCTTTGAGGCCGCAGCGCTTATCGCCCCGGCCTTCGCGGCGCTGCTGCAGGGCTTCCCGCAGATGGACAAGCTGCAATTCCACGTGGCGATGCTGCTGGATACCCCGATGTCGAGCTACGCAGGCTTCTTCGACGATCTGGTGGAGCACTCCGAGTTCGGCGCGGCGGCCAGGCTTAGAAACGTGCCCGGCGAAATTGTGGTGGGCAGCCTTGACATCGTGACCCCGCACCGCCAATCGGAGGTCATTGCCCGTCACTGGCCGGATTCCACTCTGACTGTCATCGACGGCGCCGGGCACATGGTCATCTTGGAGGAGCCCAGCGAGGTCTCCAAGGCGTTGGGGCGCGTCCTCGATGGAGTGCTGGGTAGCTAGGGCCTGCTGCTGATGGCGGTTGAGCCTTCTATTGGCGTTGGCTGGGCCACGCGCGGTGCCCGAACTGCCCGTTCTGCCAAAGTTATAGCCTCTGATTCAAGATCTGGCCCGATCTTTGGCAACAAGGGCAGTTGCCCCTCGGCTTGAACATGAGTTGAACATGAGAAAGCCCCTCCTGCTCAGGCAGAAGGGGCTGGAAAGCTTGAGGCTCTTAAGGCCTAAGCCTTAGTCCTCATCGGAGGACGTGGAGAGGGTGGACGTCGGGTCGTCGAGCTTGAGCTCGCGAGCCGCCTTTTCCACGGTGCTGCGCTCCACCTTGCCCTCGCGAGCCAAGCCCTCGAGGACTGCGACGACGATGGACTCGGCGTCGGTGTTGAAGTAGCGGCGGGCACCCTCGCGGGTATCAGAGAAGCCGAAGCCGTCTGCACCCAGGACGATGTAGTCACCCGGGACGTAGGGGCGAATCTGCTCCTGCAGGTCCGTGGCGAAGTCGGAGACACCAACGAACGGTCCCTCGAAGCCCTTGAGCTGGGAGGTGGCGAATGCCTCGGTCGGCTCAACGCCCTTGCGCAGAGCTTCCTTGTTGCGGGCCGCGCCGTCGCGCGCCAGCTTGACCCACGAGGTGACGGAGAACAGCGACGCCTTGACGTCGTAGCTTTCAGCCAGGATTTCCTGGGCGCGCAGAGCCTCGTACATGCCCACACCGGAGGCCAGGATGTTGGCCGGGATGGAGCCGGACTCAGCGGTGTTGTAGTGGTAAATGCCCTTGTGCAGGCCCTCGACGTCGAGGTTCTCCGGCTCGGCAGGCTGCTTGACCGGCTCGTTGTACACGGTGATGTAGTACATGATCGGCTCGTTGTCCTCGCCGTACATGCGCTCGATACCGCGCGGAACCAGGTGCGCAATCTCGTAGCCGAAGGCTGGGTCGTAGACCTCCACAGCCGGGTTGGTCGACGCCAGGATCGGGGAGTGGCCGTCCATGTGCTGCAGGCCCTCGCCGGTCAGGGTGGTGCGGCCGGCGGTAGCGCCGATGATGAAGCCGCGGCCCAGCTGGTCGCCGGCAGCCCAGAAGGCATCGCCGGTGCGCTGGAAGCCGAACATCGAGTAGAAGATGTACAGCGGAATCATCGCCTCGCCCTGGGTGGCGTAGGAGGTAGCAGCTGCGGTGAAGGAGGCGGCTGCGCCTGCCTCAGAAATACCCTCGTGCAGAATCTGGCCGTCGGCAGCCTCGCGGTAGGAGAGCATGAGGTCATGATCCACCGGGACGTAGTTCTGGCCGCGCGGGTTCCAAATCTTGAGAGTCGGGAACCAGGAGTCCATGCCGAAGGTGCGGGCCTCATCAGGAATGATCGGAACGACGCGCTTGCCCAGCTCCTTATCGCGCATGAGCTCCTTGAAGGTACGCACCAGAGCCATGGTCGTGGCCACGTCCTGCTTGCCCGAGCCCTTGCGCACCGAACGCAGCTTGGACAGATCCGGGGTGGTGAGAGTTTCGAAGTTCTCACGGCGCTCCGGCAAGAAGCCACCCAACTCGTTGCGGCGCTCCAGCATGTACTTGATTTCCGGGGCGTCCTTGCCCGGGTGGTAGTACGGCGGCAGGTACGGATCGGCTTCGAGCTGCTCGTCGCTGATCGGGATTCCCTGCTTATCGCGGAAGAGCTTCAGATCCTCCAGCGTCAGCTTCTTCATCTGGTGGGTCGCATTGCGGCCCTCGAAGTTGTGGCCCAAGCCGTAGCCCTTAATGGTGTGGGCCAGGATGACCGTCGGGCGGCCGGTGCCCGCGTAGCTCAGCGCCTTGTCGTATGCGGCGTAGATCTTGCGGTAGTCGTGGCCACCGCGGCGCAGTGCCCAAATCTCATCATCGGACATGTCCTCAACCAGCTTGAGCGTGCGCTCATCACGGCCGAAGAAGTGCTCGCGGACGTAGGCGCCGTCGTTAGCCTTGAAGGTCTGGTAGTCACCATCAGAGGTGGTGTTCATGATGTTGACCAGGGCGCCGTCCTTATCGGCTTCAAGCAGCTTGTCCCAGCCGCGGCCCCAGACAATCTTGATGACGGACCAGCCAGCACCGCGGAAGAAGGACTCCAGCTCCTGAATGATCTGGGTGTTACCGCGCACCGGGCCGTCGAGACGCTGCAGGTTGCAGTTGACCACGAAGGTCAGGTTGTCTAGCTCGTAGAGGGACGCCATTTGCAGCAGACCGCGGGACTCCGGCTCATCCATCTCGCCGTCGCCGAGGAAGGCCCAGACGTGCTGCTTGGAGGTGTCCTTAATGCCGCGCTTCTCCAGATACTTGTTGAAGCGTGCCTGGTAGATTGCGTTGATGGGGCCAAGGCCCATGGACACGGTGGGGAATTCCCAGAAGTCCGGCATCAGGCGCGGGTGCGGGTAGGACGGCAGGCCCTTGCCTTCGCCGCGCGAGTGCTCCTGGCGGAAACCATCGAGGTCTTCCTCGGTGAGGCGGCCTTCCATGAAAGCACGTGCGTAGACGCCCGGTGAAGCGTGGCCCTGGAAGAAGACCTGGTCACCGCCGGAGGGATCATCCTTGCCCTTGAAGAAGTGGTTCAGGCCCACCTCATACAGCGGGGCAGCACCTGCGTACGTGGAAATGTGTCCACCGACGCCAATGCCCGGGCGCTGTGCGCGGTGCACCATGATGGCCGCGTTCCAGCGGATCCAGCGGCGGTAGCGCTTCTCCAATTCCTCATCGCCCGGGAACTCCGGCTCGAGGGAGGTTGGGATGGTGTTGACAAAATCCGAGGACGTCAGGGACGGCAACGGCACGCGCTTGGCGGTAGCGCGCTCAAGAAGACGCAGCATGAGGTAGCGGGCGCGCTCCGGATCGGAAGAGTCCAGCAGACCGTCGAGGGAGTCCATCCACTCGCGGGTTTCTTCCGGGTCGGAGTCGTGCAGGTATGCTGCCACGCCATCGCGAACGATGGGGAAGTTGGAGTCGCCGTTGTGGGCGTCCAAGTCGGCCATTAAATCCTCCTGGTTCGTAGTACAAAGATCTGTTCCTAGGATACGCGCCGCTTTCACGGCGGGGCATTTGGAGGCCCCCAGGGGTGGTTTCATGGGGGAAAATGTCCACCACTGGGGAAGATAGGGGGAGGTTCGTCGCGAAAAAGTGCACCGTAGACGTTAAAATACTCTGCATGACATCAACTACTTCATCGGAAGGAACTCAGCGAGTGACGGGATTTGCAGCCAAGCTCGGCATCGAAGAGGGGCAGATTGCTCTGGAGCTTGGCTGGGACGAGGACTGTGACTCCACGATTTCTGAGTCCATCGAGGACGTGTTGGGGGAGGATTTCCTCGATGAGGAGACCGACGAGCTGTGTGACCTCGTGCTGCTGTGGTGGCGCGCGGAGGACGGCGATTTGGTCGATGGGCTGGTCGATGCCACCCGTCCCCTGGGTGATTCCGGCCGTATCTGGCTGCTGACCCCAGGCGCTGGAAAGCCGGGCAACCTCGAGCCCGGTGAGATCTCCGAATCCGCACAGCTGGCTGGTCTGGTGCAGACCAAGGCTGAGCGCCTCGGCGAGTGGCAGGGTTCCTGCCTTGTGGCTCGCGGCTACACCAAGAAGCCTTAAGGGCCACCGCAGGATATGCCTGCTCACACGGCATTCGCAGCGACTAGTTACACCTTGATTTGTCGCTGCGGGTGCCCATAGGCTAATCTTGTGCGAGCACACAGTGCACTGCGGCTTTAGCTCAGCTGGAAGAGCAACTGGTTTACACCCAGTAGGTCGGGGGTTCGATCCCCTCAGGCCGCACAAAATGGAAGGCCAAACCAACTTTAAGGTTTGGCCTTTTACTTATTCCCGGGTTGATCCCGGATGAGGGGATGAATGAAGTACTTACGCGTGTTCACGGAGGTCACTTTTGCCCCGTAAGTATTTCAAACTACTTTTCGGCCTAAACGACAAAACGTGTTGTTTTCCGGCGTGTCGAGTTAAACGACAGATTGTGTTGGTGGGGGTTGGGGTTTAGCGTATGTGACCTTTGCGTATTCCCATAGAGTGGTTGTAGGCAGTGTCGATGGCGCTGTCGTAGGTTGCTGGTCGGCCGTCTTCGTGGCCGCTGGTGGCTTGTGTTTCCTGGTTGGCTAGGGTTTGTGCTTTGGCGAGTGCGTCCTGGCCCCAGTTTTGCTGCCTGGCGATTTCTACGGGGTCGCCAGGCAGCTGCGTGTGTAGGTACAGCCACCAGTCACAGGCGATGCGTTGTTGCTCGTCGCGTAGTCCCCGGTGGGCGTGCATCAGTTTCTTGATTTGTGAGTTCACTCCGCCTTCCAGGCTGTTGGTTGTGCGCTCTAAGCGTTGGCCTTCTTTAGCTTGGGTGAGGTAGGCAAAGAGGTGTCCGTGTTGACTCATTTTCTTCAGCTGCAGGTAGATTCCGCGGTGAACATCGTGGGTGTACCACCATTTTTTGTTGCCACGTTTGGATTTAGGAATCTGCTCGAAAGGGACGTCTTTGACGTAAGTTCTGGCTTTGAGCTGGGCGCTAAATACAGTGCCGAATTGGTGTAGCTTGGCAGTCCATTCGGCTGCTTCATCCAGGTTGTCAACGGCTAGCAGTTCGAAGGACAGCCGTCGCAGTGCTTTGCCCATCGGCGAGGTGGGGTGCAGGCCTGTGGCGCGTTGAATGCTGCGTTTGACGTGGACAATACAGCGTTGAACCGGGGTATCAGGCCACAGGCGGCGTAGTGCTTTAAGTCCTCCGGAATCCCCATCACAGGTCACCAGTTGTGGTGGGGCTAGTTCGTCCAGCAGGCGCATGTATGACCAGGAGGATTCCTTAGTGCACCAGAACCAGTTGATGACATGGCAGGAGTCAGCAGCCACGACAAGGCACTTGGTGTTGAAGTAGGTGCCGTCGATGAAGATTTGGTCGTAGATTCGCTGCTTATCAACGCTTCGGGGAGGTTGGATAAGCCAAAACGTTTTGAACCGGCGTTGCAGAGTTCGTGATGAAACTCCGCAGGTCTTAGCTGTCTCTGCCAGGCTGTGGCCTGACATGAGCCAAGAGATGAAAAGGCGAAACCATTTTGCTTGAACTGCGTCGTCATTGGCGCGGGTGAAAGTGGCCTTGCAAGTGCGGCATCGCCATCGTTGGCGACCGGTACTTGTCGTTCCGTATTTGATGCATACCCCGCTACAGACAGGGCATCGAGGATGATTCTTACTCATCCTCTCATCGTGAACCTAGGCAGCTAGCACACCGGCACTCCCCCGGCGGTATTTCCGGCCCGAGACTGGGTTATCCCTCCGGATAAGTGAAATCATCCTAATACCAGCACACCAGACCAGCTAACCACCCAACCTCACCAACACATCCTGTCGTTTAGGCCTACTTTTCTCCAGAAGTGCGCCCAATCCTAGGTGGCGCTACACGGAGCTTGAACAGGAAAGCCTCAAGCACATGTAAGGCGAAGTCGTTAGGGATGCCTTGATCAGTGCGTCCCTTTCTCTAACCGACCTTGTCACAAGCGATACCGTCGCCGTCGCGGTCTAGGCGTCGGCTATAGCCAGGGCTTCCCGCAGTCATATGAGAATAGCCTGCTTCTTGGGCTTCCTCGCAGCTTCTAAAATTCAAATCAGCTGGCGGCTGATCAAGCTGAGGCGCCGGCTGTTGCTCAAACTGCTGTTGCTCTTCGAGCTCCTGCTGCAAACGTTGCTGTTCAGCTTCTTCCCGCTCAGCTGCTTCTTGCTCGGCTTGACGCCGTTGGGACTCCACAATTTCCTCTTGTTTGCGTCGCTCTTCTTCTGCAGCACGAATCTCGTTGTCGCAGTCTTCTGTCCAGCCGTGTGAGCCATCAGTGAAAAATGTATTTTTAGCCCCATCAATGGGTTCACATCGATCAATTTGCTTCGGCGGGGTGCTAGTTGTGGGCGACTCTTCGGTGGTCTTGGGGCCCGCTGGCTGGGTCGAGGTTTCTGGCTCAGTCAGATGTTCGCTGGAATCTTCTTGACTCGTACGAGGAGAACTGGGAGCAACTAGTCCTCCGACGAGAGCTGAGAGAATTGCAATTGCTGTAATGATGCCCCAGTGGCGTTTAAGCGGGGCGGCACCATTAGTCTCTCGCCGTTGGTGTAACAGATACCAAGCACTAGGAAGGACGAAGGCTAGGCCTATGAAGAGTCCTCCAGCAAAGCTTCGAAAAGATCCTGAGGCTATACTTCCTACGATTATCAGTGCGCCGAAAATGATTCCGCCCCAAGCGAGGAAGTTCTTAAACTTTAATTTCTTGTTCATATGTAAAAATGGTGAGAATCCAAGTAAGAACTCGGTATAAGCCCTAGTGATACTTGGTAGTTGGTAACTCTAGTTATTGCAGTCTACTGCGCTTGAGCAGGGGATGAAGGAAACTTGAGCTCACTAATATTCAGGTGCTAGTAGCGCTCCTGACCGCGCTCACGGATCTTCTCGTAGAAGTCCGGCTTGGCGGAGCCATAGCGTGAGCGGGAGCGGCGCGAAGGCTGCGTGGCAGCCGCAGGCGTCGAAGGCGGGGTAGCAGGCGTCGTAGCATCAGAGTGCTCGCCGGAAGGATCCTCGTGCGCGGAGCTATCGACGTCCGCAGCCGCATCGGGGGAGCTGGTACCGGCACCGGTGGCGGCCGCAGTGGCCTCAGCAATCAGGGCATCCTCATCGCGGGCGCGGCGGCGCTCCCGAATCTCAGACCACACGAAGTAGGCAAACCCCAGCGGCGCCATCACGCCGAAGGCAATCCACTGGTAGCCATAGGACAAGTGGTTGCCGCGGTCCAGCTTCGGCACCGGCAGCGCATGCAGCTCACCTGGTTGGTCCGGGGAGAGTTGGAGGTAGTCGTGGGCGAGGGGGACGTCGACAAGCTCTGCAATCTGCTCCGTATTGATGGAGTAGACCTGCGTGTATCCCTGTTCCTCAATGGGTGCGGAGGTGTGCTTGCGTTCGTCGTAGCGCGCCATGGCCACGATGGTGACCTCGCCCTGCGGGGCCGGGTCGATGTGGGGGACGGAGTTGCCCTCGTCCGTGGGCATCCAGCCGCGGTTGACCAGGAAGGTTTCACCAGACTCGGTTTCAAAGGGGACCAGCGACTGGAATCCCGGGGCGGATTCCACCGGGCGCAGGCGCAGGAGCACCTCATCTTCTGAGAGGTAGTGGCCGGTTAGCTCCGCGCGTTCCCACTCCTTGTGCAGGGAGCCATCAGCAGAAAAGACTTCGGTGACCGGCTGGGGGTCGGCGTCGTAGGCCTCCTCAATGAGGTGGTTGCGCTCCACAATCTGCGCGTCCTTATTCAGCTGCCACGGAGCGAGCACCGTGAAAGACAAATAGGAAAACGCGACGATGAAGATGAGAGAGAGCACCCACCCAGGCTTGAGGAATGTCTTAAGCATGATGACCAGTCTAGTAGCCGCGCAGAATTATCTAGCCGTGGTTTTCTTTAATCCAGTCGAGCAGCCCCGGAACGGAAGCATCGATCTCACTGCGGGTGCGGGCGAAGTCCTCCTCCGTGCCGTAGAAAGGATCCTCCACGCTGGCATCCTCCGGTGAGTTCGGATCGAAGCTGCGCATGAGGCGCACCTTGTCTTCCGGGATGCCGCGCTCGATGAGGGCATCGCGGTGGCCGGTGTCCATGGCCACGAAGAGGTCCGCGTCCATATGGTCCGGACCCAGCTGGGCGGCCTGGTGGCCGGCGCCATCGTGGCCGCCGCGGCGCAGCTCAGCCACGGCGCGCTCGTCCGCGCCCTGGCCCACGTGCCAGCCGCCGAGGCCGCAGGAAGAAACTCGCGCGAGGAGATCGAGCATGTCGGTCTCCATGGCGTCGCGTGTAATGATTTCCGCCATGGGTGAGCGGCAAATGTTGCCCGTGCACACGAAGACGATGTGGAGCTGGTTGTCGTTCTCCGGAGGCGTCATGCAAAGGCTCCTTAAGCTAGAGGGGTGCGCTGGCGAACGAAAGCTAGGATATAGCAGCGACGCGACTGACGTGAAACCTCAAGCCAACAAGGAGCATACGAGATGGCAGAACGAACGACCGTTGGCGAGATCCGCCGCGTAATCCACGAGGCCTACCCGCCGCAGCTGGCCGAGTCCTGGGATGCCGTTGGCCTGGTGTGCGGCGACCCCACAGACGAGGTGAGCACCGTGGCCTTCGCTCTGGACTGCACCCAGGAAGTGGCAGACAAAGCCGTGGAGCTCGGCGCGCAGATGCTCGTGGTGCATCACCCGCTGCTGCTTCGCGGGGTGACCTCGGTGGCGGCGGATACGCCGAAGGGCAAGGTCATCCACACTCTGATACGCAATGGCGTGGCCCTGTTGGCCGCGCACACCAACGCGGATAAGGCCCGCCCGGGTGTCAACGACAAGCTGGCTGAGCTCGTCGGTATCACGCCCGGCCGCCCCATCGTCCCGGTGGAGCCCTATGAGAACCTCGACGAGGCCTTAGGGCTAGGGCGCGTGGGCGAGCTTGAGCAGCCGGTGACTCTGCGCGAATTCACCCAGCGCGTGGCCGATGCCCTTCCGGAAACCGAATGGGGAGTGCGCGCGGCCGGCGATCCGGAGCGCATGGTGAAGAAAGTTGCCGTCTCCAGTGGCTCGGGGGATTCCTTCCTGGACCACGCGGCGGCTCTCGGCGTGGACGTCTACGTCACCTCCGATTTGCGCCACCACCCAGTGGATGAGCACCTGCGCGCCGCGCACCTGGCGGAGCCGGAGGGCCCGGCCGTGGTGGATACCGCTCACTGGGCCAGCGAGTTTCCCTGGACTGCCCAAGCGCGCGATATTGTGGAGGACGCATTGCGCGTGAACACCGAGATCATCGATGTCCGCACCGACCCATGGACGATTTCTGCGCATAAGGAGAACTAAATGAAACTGCCACAGGACCTGCAGAGCATCTTGCTGGAGCTGGCCACCCTCGAGCGCTCCCAGGCGCTAGGTGGGGCAACCACCATCCCGGAGCAAGAGGAGTACGAGAAGGCCCAGGCCGCACACGCCCGGCTTGTCGACGCCTCCGGCTCCGCCCAGCTCGCCGTCGACGACATGGAACTGGAGATCTTGCGCATTCAGGCTGACGAGCGCAAGCTGCGTCAGCGCGAGCGCGATGACAAGGCGCAGCTTGGTGCTGCGACCGACCCAGAGACCCGCAAGGACCTGGAGCACGATCTCTACGCTGCAAAGTCCCGCATCGCGGATCTTATGAGCGAGCTACAGGAAGCCCATAACGAAATCCACGCACTGCGCGCCAACCTTGATGTTCACGGCGCGAAGGTCTCCGATTCCGAGCGTAAACTCGAAGTACTCAAGCGCGCGGCCGAGGCCGCCCAAGAGGCCGCGGCGAACCGCCCGGATCCGCAGGTGCGCATCGGCGAGCTGCGCGAGCAGCTGCCCGCGGATGTCCTGGAGGAGTACGAGACCGTGCGCGAAGAAAACGGCGTGGGCGCTGCGGCCTTCACCGGGCGTGGTTGCGGTGGTTGCTTCATCGTGCTGCCGCCGGCCGAGCAGAACGCGGTGCGCAACGCTGCTGCCGACGAGGTTCCGCAGTGCAGCGACTGCGGCTCCTACCTGGTGCGCCCGGCCTCATGAAGCTAGTCATCTTTGCTGACGGCGGCTCCCGCGGCAATCCCGGGATCGCCGGCTCCGGAACTGCGGTCTATAACGAGGACCGCTCGCAGCTGCTCAGGGAAATCGCTTACGTCGTGGGCCAGAAGTCCACGAATAACGTGGCCGAATACCACGGGTTGCTGCGCGGTTTGGAGGCCGCGGTGGAGCTGGGCGCGGATGAGGTGGAGTTCTATATGGACTCCAAGCTCGTGGTGGAGCAGATGAACGGGCGCTGGAAGATCAAGCACCCGGACATGCAGAAGTTGGCCATCGAGGCGCGCCGCCTGCTCAACCAGATTCCGCGCTTCAGCCTCGAGTGGGTTCCGCGCGCCAAGAACTCGGTGGCCGATGAGCTCTCCAACGTGGCGATGGACGCCGCCGCGAAGGGCGAGCCCGTGGGCATCCTCGATATGGGTGCCGGCGACGCCGTTGAGACCGGCGCCGCTGTCGATGCTGCGGGCAGTGAAGAACCCGGCGGGGAGGCAGGGGAGACGTCGCCAAGCACGGCGTCTTCAACCGCGGCCGACTGGCGCTCCGAGACCGGACAGTCCACCCGCTTCATCCTGCTGCGCCACGGGCAGACGGCGATGTCCGCCGCCAAGCAGTACTCCGGGCGTGCAAACCCCGAGCTGACCGAGCTGGGCAAGAAGCAAGCGCTCGCCGCTGCCCAAGCCCTGGCCGATACCCACATCGATGCCGTGGTGTGCTCGCCGCTGCGCCGCTGTCAGCAGACGGCTGCCGCCGTGGTTAAGGGCCGTGAGCTGCGCGTGGAAACCGTCGAGGACCTCATCGAGGTGGACTTCGGGCGCTGGGAAGGCAAGACCTTCGCCGAAGCCGATGCCGCCGACCCCGAGCTCCACGCGCGTTGGCTGAAGGATACGTCCGTGGCCTGCCCGGGTGGCGAGTCCCTGCGCGCAGTGCACCGCCGCGTCAGTGCTGCGCGCCGCGAGCTGCAGCAGCGCTATGCAGAGCAGACTGTCCTCGTGGTCTCCCACGTCAACCCCATCAAGTCCTTCGTGCGCCAAGCACTCGATTCCGGACCGCAAACGCCCAACCACCTCTTCCTTGAGCTGGCTTCCTTGAGTGAGGTCGAGTTCTTCGAGGGCGGTAGCACCCTGCACCGTTTCAACGATGTGGGGCATCTGGGCGCGCTGCGATAAACTAACAGGCGCGAATGAGCCGACCGGGCAAACGCGTTCCGTCGAACCGGCCCCATTATGGGGCTAGGCGCGGGCCGAGGAAAGTCCGGACTCCACAGAGCACGGTGGTTGCTAACAGCAACCCGGGGTGACCCGCGGGAAAGTGCAACAGAGAGTAGACCGCCGCGTACCTCCACTGCGTTTCGGCGCGGCGAAAGGGAAGCGGTAAGGGTGAAAGGGTGCGGTAAGAGCGCACCAGCACCGTCAGCGATGGCGGTGGCTGGGTAAACCCCACTGGGAGCAAGGCATCACGGCCCGCCACGTTAGCGGGCCCGATCAGGCGTTAGTAGGCTGCTCGCCGAAGCCTGAAGGTAGCTGCTTGAGCCAACTGGCAACGGTTGGCCTGGATGGATGTTTGCCACCGCGTCGCGTGCGCGGCACAGAATCCGGCTTATAGGTTGGCTCATTCGCACCCACGCTTTTATTTTTTGGAACAATGGGGCGGCATGAAACTATATGCCGCGCCCTTGGACTTTCGGCCCATCGCTGAGGAGTTTTCCGTTCCGACCGACTTCCCAGAGGAGGTCACCGCACAGGCCGCCTCCGCGCAGGACCGCTATGCCGAGCAGCGCCGCGATGCCCGGGACATCCCGCTGGTAACAATTGATCCGGCCGGCTCCATGGACTTGGACCAGGCCGTGTTCATCGAGGCGCGCGATGGCGGCTACCGCGTGCTCTATGCCATCGCGGATGTCGCCGCGTTCATCGAACCGGGCTCCGCACTCGAGCAGGAATCCCTCAAGCGCGGCCAGACCATTTACCTGCCGGATGAGCCGGCGCGGCTGCACCCGGCAGAGCTCTCCGAAGATAGGGCTTCGCTGCTTGCCGACGTCGACCGCCCCGCCGTCCTCTGGACCTTCGACCTCGACTCCGCAGGTGAGGTGGAGGACTTCTCGGTGGAGCGCGCGCTCGTGCGCAGCCACGCGCGGCTGGACTACGACCAAGTGCACGCCGACTTGGAGAAGGGCACGCTGCATTCCTCCATCGCCTTGCTGCCGGAGGTGGGAAAGCTGCGCCAGGCTTCTTCGCTGCGCCGCGAGGCGATCAACTTGCGCATTCCCTCGCAGCGCGTATCCGAAAGCAGCGATGGGGAGAAAGGCCACTATGAGCTGGTCATGGAGCCGCGCCATGAGGTGATGGATTATAACTCGGAGATTTCCCTGCTCACCGGAATGTGCGCGGGGCGGCTGATGGAATCACATGGAGTTGGTTTCCTGCGCACCCTATCGGCGGCCACCCCGGAGGCTGAGGCCACCTTCCGCTCTGAGGCGGAGGCCCTGGGTTTTGAGCTGGGGGAGAGCAGCATCTCTGAATTCCTGCATTCCGTGGACGCGGATTCGCCGCGCGGGATGGCGGTGATGCGCGAGGCCCAGCGTTTACTTCGTGGTGCTGACTACGTGTGGCTGGAGGATGGCCAGGCGGACGTGCACGCGGGAATCGGCGGCTACTATGCACACGTGACGGCCCCGTTGCGGCGTCTAGTTGACCGCTTCGCCACGGAGGTCTGCCTGGCGCTCAGCGGCGGCTACGAGGTTCCGCAGTGGGTGCGCGAGCGCGCCGGGGATGTCATTTCCACGATGCGCTCGACATCGCAGCTGGCCTCCCAGGTGGATAAGGCCTGTTTGAACCTTACGGAGGCGACGGTCTTGGCGCCGTGGGTAGGCACCAACTTCGAAGCCGTGGTGGTTGATGGCGGGGAACAGCGCGAGAAGGCGCGCCTCTTCGTCCTAGACCCGCCGGTGATGGGGCAGGCCGTAGGCCACCCGGAGACCGGCAAGGAGACGATGGTGTCCTTGGTCAAGGCCGACGTTGAGGAGCGCGATGTGCTCTTCGCGTGGCCGGCGGACTAGTCCTCGGTGATTGCTGGGCTTCCGGCACTAAGCGGGACGACAAGCAGGCCGTCCTCGGCCAAGTCGGCCGCAAAGTTTGCGGCCTTGGTGCTCGGCACGTAGGCGATGACCGCGGAGGACGTGCCCGCGTGGGCGGAGCGTGCCGCGACGGCGCCGCGCGCGGTGGCCAGCTGCGCGAGTTTCTCCGCGGAGCTGAATTCATACACGGTGGACAAGGCTGACTGCGACTGCGTGAGGAGCGGGAAAAGCTCGGTGCCGCGGCGCGAGCGCAAAGCGCGGGCAACTCCTTCGGCGCGCTCGGTTTCCTCTGAGTAGAAGGTCAGCCACGCGGTGGCTTGCGCGATGGTCGGCTGATTCTCGGTGCCGTGCACCTTGTGGACAGCGGCGAGCCACTCGAGGACGCGTTGGGGTGCATCCGGCAACAGGCGCAGCGAAGGCGTGCCGAAGGCGCGGCAGGCGGCGTCGATGAATCGCTCGCGGGTGCGAATCTCTGCGACGGCTTCTAAGGAATCGGCATCACTTGGCACGGCCAGCGCGAAAGCCGCGATGTCTTTGTTGACCATGTGCGGTGCCTGGGTGACGGAGCCGTCGGCGTAGTCGATGATGGTGATGGACTCACCAGCGCCGCGCAGCGCGGCGGAGTGGCGGGCGCGCAGCGCAGGGAATCGGGCGAAGGTGCCAACTGCTTGGGAACACACCTCCGCGATGCGGGCACGCAGCGGAGCATCATGCAGATCATCTGCGTTGCCGAGCAACGCTAGCGCTGTGGCAATGTCGATGGCTGCGGCGGCGCCGAGCCCGGTCGAATCGGGGATGTCGTTGACCACGGTGATATCGGCGCCGGCGGTCTCGCGGGTAAGGAGCTGGCGGTTGATCATGGTGTAGATGATGCCGCCGAGGCGCGCGGCGATGGCCCCTTCGGGTGCAGGGGGTTCGATGGGCTGGCCTTCGGAATCGACGCTGGGCTGTTGCTCCGCGGCGAGGGAAGAGACCTGCTCGAGGGAAATTTGGTCTTCAACGGTCTCGCCGTTGGTGTGCTCTAGGCGAACCTTGACCAGGCCGTCGCTGCGGGGGCTGACAGCTGCTGCCGCGCGGATGTTGGCCAGGCCCATGATGGCGATGCCGCCGTAGTGATCGATGTGCTCGCCGATGAGTGCCCAGGTGGCAGGGGCGCTGGCAACATGAGCTGCATCAGCGCCCACGTTCTCGCGGTGTGCGGCGCGAACGCGGTCGACGGCCGGGGTCGAAGGGGCAGTCCACAGGGGCATCGGGAAGGTTCTCCTTTGCTGGTGGCGAAAGCCTGCCTAAAAGAAAAGGCAGGAGTAGGTGACCAATCTATTCTAACGGGCGTGACCCGCGGGCGGTCTGTAGTGTGGGGTGCACTGATTACTTGCCCGACAGAACGGAGAAAACTATGGCTGAGGCTGACAACAAGTGGTTCTACGACCCGTCTACCGGTGAGGTATCCCAGGGAAAGGTGTCCGGCTGGGAGAACCGCATGGGCCCCTACAATTCCCGCGAGGAAGCCGAGCGCGCTATTGAAATCGCGCAAGCCCGCACCGCCGCGGCTGATGCTGAGGATGCCGCCGAAGACGATAACTAGGCGATAGCTAAACGTCTCATGGCCGGCCATGAGGCGGATGCGAAAAGCTCGGGCCCACACCACCGCAAGCAGGCGATGGTGTGGGCCGTTGTGGTGACTGCACAACTACACAGCCACGCAGGATGAGCCGGCGGCTTAGCGCAGCTTCTTGCGCAGCGGCTTAAACGCGGACTTGATGGCTTTAAAGCTGTCCGAGTAGGCGTTGAGTGCTTCCAACCCGATGACGCGCTCGCGCTGGTAGAGCAGACCATAGCCGAAGGTATCCTCGCCACGCCGGCGTGCGGTTTCTGCCAATTCGAGCAACTTATCGCGAGATGTCACGGAATCCTGGAAGTCTCCCAAGACAGATTGCATCTGCTTGCAGGCCTTGTAGAGGTTCTTGGTCTTTAGCGTGGTGGCTGAACCAGCGGCCTCAGCTGCATAGCGCAGTTTCTTTGCGGCCTTGCGCATATCGTGGAAGTACTCTTCACGCTCATGCAGCGTCAGCTCGGTGTTATCCCAGTTGGAGATAGCCTTCTTGTGGCGCTTGACCAGCTTGTCATAGGCCTGCTTGAGGTGCAGCGCCATCACCGTGTCAAGATCGTGGGACTCTTCTTCATCACGTTTGGCGTGCTTCGGCGCATAGTCCTTCGCTGCCTCCTGCTGCTCAGATAGTTCAGCGGAAGCTGTGGCAGCGGAATCAGATTCCACCGCACCGTTGTCCCCGGCGCTGGTGTCTTCGTCAACCGAAGCATCCTCGGCGGCGACTGGCGGGTTGGAAAGGAATGCGTCGAGCGCATCGAGCAGAGCCAGGTACTGGTCAGAATCGAGAGCGGCGATGACACGACGATGCGCGCGGCGGTAAGCGCGGCCCATATCGTGTGCGATGTGTTCGCGGGTGGCTTCATCAAGCACATCGGAGTCCTCCGATGCGAGGAGATTCTGCCAGCGTTCTTCCACAACTTCAGCGTCACGAGCAACGCCAAGCATGGCAGCAAGCTCCTTGAGATCGCACTCTAAGCGTTTGATCTCCGGGCCCACGACAATGCCGTGGAAGGTTTGAAGGTGGCTGCGCAATTCGCGGGTAGCAACGCGCATTTGGTGCACGGAATCCCACTCATCACGGCGTACCCGCGGATCAAACTCGACGAGCTTATCCCGATTAGCTCGCAGTGCCTCCACGACTGCCGCCGCGGGGGAGCCGGGCTCCACGTTAGACGTTGCGAGTGCTGGGGGAAGCTCGACATTGTTGATGGACTGCCCCAATGCTGACTTCAGCTTGGACGGTGAGGAGGAAACCCGCGCGCCAGAACTGATCAACAGGGAGGTGGCATGACGCAGTAGCGCGCTGCCCTCCTTCGTACCGGGCAGTTCTCCTGCGAGCTCTACTTCCCACTCGCGCCATGTGCTCTGAGAGCCACCTGGTAGGAAAGAGAATGCGGTGACATGGTCATCGCAGAACTCAGCGACAGGCTGCTCGTCCGTGTTTACGAGGAGCAATTCGGTGCGGTTGTTGTCCACTTGTGCAATGGGTTCAAGCGGGTGGTTACGGATCACCGAACGAACCTGGTGGAGGAGTTCGGCCGGGACTTCGTACTTGCCGTCGACGGGTTCACCGAGTTCGGCTCGGATTTCGGTACGACCTTCCGCGCCGGGAATTTTGATATGCCAGCCATCGTCATTTCCACCGGTGCGGCGCCGCAGCGTGATCTTCGCGTGGGTAAGGCGGAGATCCTCAGTGTCGTAGTAAATCGCCGACAACGAGTGGTGGCGAGTTTCTGCGACTCGGGCTACCTCATCGAGGCGGGCGAGATCTGGTACCGGGGTGGTTTCATCCACGGCGAACTTGGCTTCGATTTCAAGAAACGTCTTTGGAGACATGTACACACCTTCGTCGGGGAGCGAAATGATAAAAGAAGAGGTATAAAACCTCTGCACTGCCTTCTAGGTTACCTGGCTAATAGTGCAAATGTGCCAACCCTTGCTGGTCCTTAACCGGTGAGTTGGCGGCGCCCACCCAAGCCCGAGGAATCACCACCCAAGTGGGAATTCTCCGCGGCAGTTGCACCTGCGGACATCCCTGCATGGTTCCTCATTGCTAAGGAGATGGTTCGCGAATCAGGGAAGAGGTGATCAGCTAAAGCTTCTGCCTTATGTCTGCGTACTTCCACCGCTGATAAAGATCGCTGAGCGAGGGCTACGTCGTTTTTCCTTTTGGCGTTGCTGCCCGCAGCCGAGTCTGCCTGTTTCTCGTCGTGAGGCGCCAATGAGGCGTTCGCTTCCTCCAAAAGCTCCCCAATGCGGGTGGCGTAGGCCAAAATGAAGCTTCGGCGAAACGACGCCACATTGCCGAGTAATCGCGCGTTGTCGGCAGCCTCCCCATGAGTCATGTGCCATTCGCACTGCCGCAGGAGGGAAGCGAACAGGTCGCTGACATGATCAATGTCCGCCTCGGCGCCAAAGACGGTGATGATTCCCATGGGGTGAAGCTTGAGGACGGTGCATCCATTTCGATCCGCGATGACGCTAAGAAGCGTGGTCTTGTGGTTGATATAGGGCGCGCTGATACGGATGCGTGTGGACATCACCGTGTCCGGGGATTCGGCGAGTGCCTCATCGAGACGGTGCCGTTGTTGAAGGCTCTGTGCTTTGGCAATGAGTGCACTGGCTTCCTCTTCATAAGGAGTGGATTCTGCCTTTCGCAGAAGTTGGGTGATCTTGTTGCGGATCCGATTCTCTTTGCTGTCTTGGTTTGCCCGAGAACTAGTTTTCTCTGCTGCGAGCACGTCAACGTCACGCAGCGGGGGCAGAGCGGAAGTAGCGTCAATGAGCCGTATGAGGTCATCGGTCGACATAGTCATCGAGTTAGGCGGGGAGACGCTTAACCATTCCTTGCGCAGCACAGTAGAACTAATCTGCGCGGGAATATGGGCAGCGGCACGATAAATAAGAGGGTGGCAAAAGCTGCCTAGGACGTGGAGTAAGTCCTTAGGTGACCATCCTTGACTGGCAGCTTGGCAAATGAGCTCGAGTCCTCGTGCGCTTAAGGTTCCGTGGTGGTTGTTCATAGCTGTTCCTGTTCCGTTTGTATGTGTACATCTGTTCGGTTGTGAGGCCATTCAAGCACGTGAGACTGATATCTGGTCTAAGAGTCGAAAAAATTTGCCCCCGAGATACTCTTGCCAACTGGGACAATAGTTGGAAGGGCGGGGGCAAAAGCTGCAACTCCCGCCGTTACTTGGGCCCGCGGCGGTAGGGTTTAGAACATGAACAGCCAACACGAATTCGTCCTTCGTACAGTTGAAGAACGCGATATCCGCTTCATTCGCCTTTGGTTTACTGACATCTTGGGGGCGCTGAAATCGGTGGTAATGAGCCCCTCAGAGTTGGAATCTGCCTTTGAGGAAGGTGTTGGCTTCGATGGTTCCTCGGTGGAAGGGTTCTCCCGCATCTCAGAGGCCGACACTATCGCAATGCCGGACCCTTCAACCTTCCAAATCATGCCCTTTGACAAGGAAGAACCAGAGCTTCTTTCGGCACGCATGTTCTGCGATATTACCCAGCCCGATGGGCAACCTTCCTTGGTGGACCCGCGCCACATTCTGCGCCGTCAGGTTACTGAGGCTGCCAATGAAGGGTTTACGTGCAAGGCTTCTCCTGAGATTGAGTTTTATCTTCTGGAAGACGCCCGCGATATCAATACCCTGATTGCCACCGATAACGGAGGCTACTTCGACCAAGCCACGCACGATAACGCCCCGAGTTTCCGGCGCCGGTCGATGTACGCGCTGGAATCCATGGGCATTGCCACGGAATTCAGCCATCATGAAACCTCACCTGGGCAGCAGGAAATCGACCTACGTCATGCCGACGTGCTGTCCATGGCGGACAACATCATGACTTTCCGCTACCTCATTAAAGAGGTTGCCTCCCAGCAAGGAGTGCACGCCACATTCATGCCGAAGCCATTTGAGCATCGCTCTGGCTCGGGCATGCACACGCACTTGAGCCTTTTCGAGGGAGATTCCAACGCTTTCCACGACCCCGACGATGAGATTTCACTTTCCAGTACGGGGCGGCAGTTTATCGCCGGCATCCTTGAACACGCTGTGGAAATGACCGCAATCACCAACCAGTGGACCAACTCCTACAAGCGCTTGATGTTTGGCAGCGAAGCCCCGGGATCAGTGACGTGGGGAATCTCCAACCGTTCGGCTTTGGTTCGAGTTCCTACCTATCGTCTTTCCAAAGAAATGTCGCGTCGCGTTGAAATCCGTTCACTAGATTCAGCGATGAACCCCTACCTGGGCTACGCGGTGTTGCTTGCCGCTGGCCTGCGTGGAATCAGGGAAGGTTATGAGCTTGGTGATCCCGCCGAGGATGACGTCCATCAGCTGACCCGTCGTGAGCGCCGCGCGATGGGGTACAAGGATCTGCCAAGCAGCTTGGACCAGGCGCTCCGTGAATTCGAGCGCTCTGAGTTTATGGCGGAAGTCCTAGGAGAGCACGTCTTTGAGTACTTCCTGCGCGCCAAGTGGGATGAGTGGCACGAGTATCAGCAGCAGATCACCGCATTCGAGTTGCGCAACAACCTGAATTTCTAGGAGAAGCATGCGTCCAGCATCTGTACCGTCCCCGGCAACTCTTGGCCTTACCCGGCCAACTGCTGCGGAGGACTTGTCCCGCCTTGGGTGGGATAATCCTGAGTCCCTTGAGCTGCTGTGGACCCTAGCCGCAGCCGGTGATCCCGATATGGCCCTCAATACGTTAATGAGGATCATCGAGTCAGCGCCTGAGATTGGCCCGGCGATGCGTGAAGACGAAACCTTCCGGGTACGGTTGATGGCCCTGTTGGGCGGCTCCTCGGCGTTTGGTGATCACCTTGCCGCCCACCCAGAGACCTGGCGCGAGCTACAGCGCCCGCTGCCGACTCCCACGGAAATGCTGCACACCTTGTTGGAAGAGGTAGGCGCGGAACCGGCAACGTACGCCGAGCCGCCCACTCGTCCTGATACCGCGAGCCCCGATCTGACCTCTCCCGGCACATACCGGGCGGCTCCTGGCGACCACAAAGCATCGCTCAAGGTGGCTTACCGAACGCTCATGATGCGCATCGCCGCTCATGACCTCGCAGGGACTTTCCATTCGCGCAAGGGACAGTCACGGCCGCAGCCGCGGGTGGGCTTCCGTGAAGTCACGCGGCTGACGACGGCCCTCGCTGACGCCTCCTTGACGGCAGCGCTCGCCGGTGCTGTCCGAGTGGTCTACGAGGATCAGCCACTCGATGCACAGCTGGCAGTCATCGCGTTGGGCAAGTGCGGTGCGGGCGAGTTGAACTACATCTCCGACGTGGACGTGATCTTCGTGGGCTCGGAGGCAACGCCACGGATCACCCGTCTCGCGTCAGAATTCAATCGAATCGGCTCGGCGTGCTTCTTTGAGGTCGACGCCAACCTGCGCCCAGAAGGCAAGTCTGGTGCACTAGTCCGAACAGTGGATTCGCACGTGGCCTACTACAAGCGGTGGGCGGAAACGTGGGAGTTTCAAGCCCAACTAAAGGCGCGGCCGCAGACCGGCTACCTGCCCTTGGGCACGGACTATCTCGACCAGATTGGGCCCATGGTGTGGACTGCATCGCAGAGGGAATCCTTCGTGGAAGACGTCCAGGCTATGCGCCGTCGAGTGCTGGACAACGTCCCGGAGGATATGCGCCTTCGCGAACTCAAACTCGGCGAGGGCGGTTTGCGGGACGTGGAATTCGCCGTCCAACTATTGCAATTGGTTCATGGCCGCTCAGATGAATCGCTGCGCACGCTGGCGACGGTCGATGCCCTCGCAGCGCTCGTGCGCGCCGGGTATGTCGGACGCGAGGACGGCACCCAACTCATCGAGGCCTATGAGTTTCTCCGCTTGCTCGAGCATCGCCTCCAGTTGGAGCGCTTCCGCCGTACGCACACATTGCCGGAAAAAGATGACCTCACGGCGCTGACGTGGCTGGCCATCAATTCAGGATTTCACCCACAGGGGCATCAATCAGCAGCGGATCGGATGAACGCCCACCTGCGGAAGATTCGCCTGCTCATCTCTGAGCTGCACTCGCGCTTGTTCTACCGCCCGCTGTTGAATTCCGTGGCGTCGATGTCTGCGGATGAGCTCAAATTGTCGCGAGAAGCAGCGCTTTTGCAGCTGGCAGCACTTGGCTATCGCCACCCGGATCGCGCCTTCGAGCACCTCACCTCCCTGGCGGCTGGGCAGTCGCGCAAGGCCCGTATCCAGGCCATCCTGCTGCCGACGTTGATGGAGTGGCTCTCAAACACGGCCGATCCAGACATGGGCCTGCTGAATTATCGCAAGCTGTCGGAAGCGGCCTACGACCGAACGTGGTTCCTGCGCATGCTTCGTGACGAAGGCGTCGTCGGCCAGCGCCTCATGAAGATATTGGGCACCTCGCCATTTACATCGGAGCTTATTATCCGCGCGCCGGACGTCGTCAAGCAGCTCTCCGATGGTGCAGCAGGGCCCAAACTATTGGAAACCAAACCGGCGCAAGTTTCCTCCGCATTGATTAATTCGACTAAGCGTCACGCGGACCCTGACAAGGCCGTGTCGGTAGCCCGAGCCCTTCGCCGCGCGGAGCTGGCGCGGATCGCTGCCGCGGATCTGCTGGGATTTTTGCCGGTCCAGCAGGTGTGCTTTGAGCTGTCCACCATCTGGAATGCAGTGCTGGAAGCCGCGCTGCGCGCCGAAGTCAGGGCCTGGAGGCTGGAGAACGATGACGCCGAACCACCAGCCCGCATCGCCGTGATTGGAATGGGGCGGCTCGGCGGCATGGAGCTGGGCTTTGGCTCGGACGCCGATGTCATCGTGGTGGCCGAGCCAACCGAAGACAATGCCGAAGAGGAAGCCCTGCCGTGGGCAATTGGCATTATCGAGAAACTGCGCCGCCGTCTGGCAAAGCCTTCCGGGGATCCGCCCTTGGACGTTGATTTGGGCTTGCGACCAGAGGGTCGGTCGGGAGCAGTTGTGCGCTCGATCGAGTCCTATGAGCGTTATTACTCGCAGTGGGGCGAACCCTGGGAGATGCAGGCACTACTCCGCGCGGCTTTCGTGGCGGGGGACAAAGACGTCGGGCAACGTTTCCTCACCATGGTGGATGCCTTCCGCTATCCACCGCAGGGCGTGAGCGAGAAGACCATCCGCGATATCCGCAGAATGAAAGCGCGCGTTGATAACGAGCGTTTGCCGCGCGGCGCTGACCGCAATACCCATACCAAGCTGGGGCGCGGCGGGTTGACCGATATCGAATGGACCGTCCAGCTGCTGCAGATGATGCATGCTCACGACGTGCCGGCGCTCCATGATCCCTCCACGCTGCGCGTTCTCGACGCCCTCGAGGAGAGCGAGGTCATTCCAGTCCAACAAGTGCAGGAGCTGCGAGAGGCCTGGTTGTTGGCCACCGATGCCCGCAACGCCCTGGTATTGGTGCGTGGCAAGCGTGTGGACCAGCTTCCGGCACCGGGCCCTCAACTGGCGCAGGTGGCTGGTGCGGCCGGCTGGGCGCCCGAGCGCAACCAACAATTCCTAGAGCACTACCTCAAAGTCACCCGGCACGCCCGGAAGGTAGTCGACGAGGTGTTTTGGGGTGAGACTGAGTCATTCGAGCACGATTAGTAGAGCACAGCGTGGGCAGGTGTGTATCCTCCCTGACCCGCACCCTGAGTGAACCCGGATCTATCCCTGAACTTAACGCACGCCCCTGTTCAATCAGGTGATAAGCCGTTAGCCTTAGGCGGAAGTGAACAGATAGTGTCCCGCGCCCCTTTAAGGAGCCTAAAAAGGAGAACACCATGAGCCTTAATCTTTCTCTCGATCTCAATGCTGCCACGCTGGCTGATCTCGATGCATTCTTGTCCGCCGCCCGAGCCGCCGGGTGCGATCCCGCCGCCGCGCTGAGCGTGGAGGGGACGGTGATGCGGTTGGACGTCGACAAGCCCCGCGTTGTCCCTCCTGAGCCGAAGCCAGAGACCCCACGCCGCAGCAGCCTTGATCGCTCCGTCGCAGAGTCAACTATCCGGTCCATCATTGATGCGCTGTCCGAGCGCCTGGATTCGCCGCATCCCCCGCGCGGTACCTCTTTTGGGACCTTTGGCCCTGGCGCGGATTAAGCCGGCGGTGTGAGAAAAGTCTAAGGTTGTGGCCGTGAAGTCCAAGCAGTTTATCGCCGTGTGGGTCCTCGTTGTGATCGCTGTCATCACCGCCGTCGGCGCAGGCTGGTGGGCCACAGAGCGGCACCAGGTGCCGGAGGGCGCACTGACCGTGGAGCAGGTGGTCAACGGTGGCGTCCCACAGGATCAGTCGGTTGATGTTCAGCTCGACCCTGCTGAAAATGACCGCATTGTTTCGCTGGCAGAGGCACTGGGGATCCCGTCGGAATCGGTTCCTCGCGGCCTCTTGTCGGTGGCATCGGACAGGTACCGCTCCCGCCAGATCCTCGAGACTGATCTCAAGAAGGCCGTGGAGGCGGGTGCAATTACGAAAGATGATGCGAAGGGTGTGCTCGCCGCCTTTGACGCCGGGGTCGTCGCCCCGGTGGATGGCCCGATTCTCGTGGAATCGACCCCGGCCGAATAGCCCGATGAACTAGCCCGGCTGGGGTGTCGGCGCGAACACACAGGGACTGGCAGGTGATACGCAGTCAACGGGGATCTGCCTGGCAGCCGCGGATCTTAAGCTCACACGCACAGATAACGAATCGATAAAGGTTGGTGCGTTGAGGTGGAGAAACAACGAAAACTACGCGAGCTGCTCAGAACCGCCCTGGGGGTGAGCATTGCCGTCCTCGTTCCGATTGGCGGTGGGCTCGGGGTCTTCGAAGTGGCCAATTCGGTACCCCTTGAGGCGGCGTTCAGCGCCGCGGCCCTTCACTAGCCCAGCCCTGAACTAACCAACCTGCACGATGGTGACGTGCGGGCCGCCGTCCTCGCCGCGGCCGCGCAGGATGTGCGTGATGAGAACACCCACGATGCCAATGCACCACACGACAAAGACTGCCCAAGCAGCGAGCCGGAAGTCATGGAAGGGGTAGTCAGGCCCATTACCCAAGTGATCGAGAACCATGCCGACGAGCTGGGCGCCGATGACCGTGGCGATGAAGCCTCCCATATTGGCCAGGCCCGTCGCCGTGGCGACGACAGTGCGGTCGAGGTTTTCACGGACAATGTCGAAACCGTAATTTGCCACCGGTGTGCACAGGGCTACCAGGCTGATGAGGATGAACAGCGAGAGATAGCTGCCACCGAAGAGGAAGAACAAGGCCCACACCGCGCAGTGGGTAGCCACAAACCCTAAGGCGAGCCACGGGCGGAAACCGCTGGCCCTGGAGGAAAGCTTGCCGTGCAGTGGGCCGACGAGCACCATGCACACGCTAAACCACGTCAGGATCCAGCCGGCGCTAGTCTTAGAAAAATCCATGCCTGCAGTCATCAGCGGCACGCCCCATAGCATGACGAACACGTTGGTGGCCCCCAGGCCGATCCAGTGAATAAAGAATGCCTGCCAGGCTACGGGGGAACGGAAAACGGTGGATAACAGCGCTGCTGTGCTTTCCGGCTTCGCGTTAGGTTTTTCCTTCGGCTTGGGCACGATGCCGAGGGATTCTGGGGAATCAGCCACCGCCACCGCGGCCGCAACGGCGATGAGGATGCCCACCGCACCCAAGCTAACGAAGGCCATGGTCCACCCGCCCCAGCCCAGCAGCATGGCGAAAGGAAGGGCGGACAAGAACTGGCCCAGCTGCCCAAGCGACGAGGTGACCTGAGTGAACATGGGGGTGCGGTGCAGCGGGAACCAGTAGGGGAGAATACGCATCACGGAGAGGAAGGCGGTGGCATCGCCCGCGCCGATGAGCAGGCGGGCGGCGATGGCTACCCAATAATTGCTGGTGAAGCCAAGGAGTACCTGACCCACGCCCATGATGACGGAACCAATGACGAGCAGGCGCCGCGGCCCGAACTTATCGATGAGCATCCCGGTAGGGATCTGCGCCAGCGAATAGATACCCAATTGCACAGCGGTGAACACGGCAATGCGGGAGGCGTCGACCTCGAAGCGATCGATGGCTTCGAGGCCCGCCACGCCAAATGACGTGCGGCCGGTCATCGCCACGATATAGACCAACACCGCAGCCACCCACACAGAGAGAGCCTTCGTGGTAATTACATTGCGTGGATGAGGAACCGACATGGCTGATACTTTACGCGTCACCAACTAAGATGCAGGGGGTGAAGTACATTTCGACCCGCGATACCGACCGCCAGCCCGCCTCCTTCACGGATATCCTCCTTGGAGGTCTGGCCCCTGATGGCGGCCTCTACCTGCCGGAAACTTACCCCCGCATTGATGACGCCACCCTTACCCAGTGGCGCCAGACCTTGGCTGAGGGCGGCTACGCGGCCCTGGCCGCGGAGGTGCTCAAGCTCTTCGTGGACGATATTCCTGCAGAGGACCTCGAGGGGATTGCCCAGCGCGCCTACACCTATCCGAAGTTCGACGATGAGGAGATCGTCCCCGTCAGCGAACTGGGGGAGGGCCTCTACATCGGTCACCTCTCTGAAGGTCCGACGGCCGCCTTCAAGGACATGGCCATGCAAATGTTGGGCGAGCTCTTCGAATACGAGCTGGCCCGCCGTGGGCAAACCCTCAACATCTTGGGCGCTACCTCGGGTGACACCGGTTCCTCGGCGGAGTACGCCATGCGCGGGCGCAAAGGTATCCGCGTCTTCATGCTGACCCCGGCCGGGCGCATGACGCCCTTCCAGCAAGCCCAGATGTTCGGCCTGGATGACCCGAATATCTGCAATATCGCCCTGGACGGCGTGTTTGATGATTGCCAGGATGTGGTCAAGGCGGTATCGGCCGACGCTAACTTCAAGGCAGAAAACCACATCGGCGCGGTCAACTCCATTAACTGGGCCCGCCTCATGGCGCAGGTGGTCTACTACATCAATTGCTACCTTAAGGTCACCGCGGAGAACACCGAGAAGGTCTCCTTCAGCGTACCCACCGGCAACTTCGGTGATATCTGCGCCGGCCACATCGCCCGCCAGATGGGTCTGCCCATCGACAAACTCATCGTCGCAACCAATGAGAATGACGTGCTCGATGAGTTCTTCCGCACCGGCAGCTACCGCCCGCGCTCCTCGGAGCAGACGTACAAGACGTCCTCGCCGTCGATGGATATTTCCCGCGCCTCGAACTTCGAGCGCTTCGCCTTTGACCTGCTGGGCCGCGATGCCGCACAAATCAAGGATCTGTTTGGAACGAAGGTGAAGGAAGGCGGGTTCAACGTCGACAAGCAGGCGCTCGACGCCGCCCACGCCGAATACGGCTTCCTGTCTGGTTCCTCCACCCACGCGGACCGCCTCGCCACCATTAAGGATGTCCACGAGCGCTACAACGTGCTGGTGGATCCGCACACTGCCGACGGCATCAAGGTTGCCCGCGCAGTCAAGGATGAGTACGGCGTTGACACTCCCATCGTGTGCCTAGAAACCGCGCTTCCGGTGAAATTCGCGGAGACCATCTCGGAAGCCATCGGCACTGAACCGGAGGTGCCGGAGCGTTTCGCCGGAATCCTGGAAGCCGAGCGCCACGTCACCGATCTGCCCAACGATGCGGCGGCGGTGAAGGATTACATCACGCAATACATCAAGAGCACGGAGGTTTAAGCCAATGGCACAGGAACAATTCTCGGGCCCGGAGTATTTCACTGAGTTTGACCCGGAGAAGTTCATCCGTGACATGAAGCAGGTCGCTGAGATGGAGAAGGAAAACAAGGATCACAAGGCGGACCCGGGTGAGGCTGCATCCGCTCAGGAGGACTAGGCCTTACCTTCTGGTGGTGCTCAGCGCGACTGCGCTGGCAGTGGGTGGATGCTCAATGCCTATGGGGGTTGACTCCGTTCCCGAAGCTGCCTCGAGCACGTCCGAGTACACCACTATGACGCCGGCCCCGCCGCAGACGCATACGCCCGATGTCTCCCCAGTGCCGCCGGGCGCGGCGCTCGACATTTCTGCTATGCAGCCCGTTCCCGGCGAAGCCTTTGACTTCAACCTTTGCACGGTGGCGTGGAGCTTTGTGCTTGACGACGCCCGTACCATCGCCGTCACCGCCTCCCATTGCGGTGAGCCGGGGGATACGGTGTGGGCAGGCGCTGAGGATAGGGAATTCGTGTACCCAGCGGAGCCCGTCGGCACCATCATCTATTCCGATCTCAGCTCACCTGACACACACCAGCTCGACTTCGCTTTGGTGGAGATCACGCGGCAGGCGGAGTTTTATGTCCCGCAGGACATGCCTACCAGCGTGGTCGCTGCGGGGCAGGAGGAGCTTCCGGATGAGGTGTGCAAGCTGGGGCGCATCACGGGAGAGACGTGCGGACCACTGACGCATGGAGAAAGTCACGGGAAACTTCAGTTTGGCGACCGAACGTTGGACACCGTCTCGGCGAGTGCCCGAGTCTGTTCCACGCATGGTGATTCCGGGGCGCCGGTCTTTGGCGCGCCGGGCAGCCCCTTTGAAGGCGTGATCGTCGGGGTTCTGTCAGGGACGACGGAAGCCGCGGCAAGCAGTCAAGGCTGCACCGACGGGTCTGAGGCGGAGATGTCCTTTACCGCTGCCTCCGACATCGAGGCACTCCTGCCGGAGATTCTGGAGCGGGTCTAGGCGCTAAGATTAAACTCATGCCGACTCCTGATTTTATTGTGTCCCTGCGTGAGAAAATCGGTCACGAGCAGCTCTTCCTTCCCAGCGTGACCGCGGTTATCGTGCGGGCGGTTCCTACCGGTTCTGCGATATGGGAGCTGCCTTCAGTGCTGCTGGCCCAGCGAGCCGATAATGGCACGTGGGCTCCCATCTCCGGTATTTGTGAGCCTGGCGAGGAAGTCACGACGACCGCGTTACGTGAGCTCAAGGAAGAGGTGGGGCTCGACGGCCGTATCGAAGCGCTCCTCGGCGTCGGTCAGGTGGGCCCAGTGGTCTGTCCCAATGGGGATAAGTGCATCTACATGGATACCTCCATCCGTGTCTCCGTTCCGGATGATGCGGAGCCGGTCGTCTCCGACGAAGAGAACCTTGCCGCGCAGTGGTTCTCGGTGGCGCAGATGCCGACGTCCGTCAGCGCGCGCCACCGCATGATCATCGGGGATGCCGTGGCGCAGATGAAACACCCGCAGGGCTTCCGTCCGCGGATGGGCTACGTTAAGCGCAACTAAAATCCCAGTTCAGAGGTCTTTTCTTTGAGGTTTGTCCGTGGGCTGGGAATCGTTGGAGTTACCGCAAAGTATCATCAGAAACGCATGAAATGGGTTGGTGTTGCCGGCGGTGCTCGATAGCTTCGGGGTCATGATTTCACGCACATTAAAGAAAGCAACCACTGCAACTGCGTTCGTCGCCCTCGCGGGCGGCGTCCTGGGTGCCGGTACTGCCGGTGCGCAGGAACCATCCTCCGCTGACTCCGTGAAGTCCAGCCAGATTCAGGAGCTGAGCTCGCGCCTGTTCGGTGACTCCTTCTCCTCATCCACGAAGCCGGAAGCTCCGCAAGGTTCTGGCTTGATTGAGAAGTATGAAGACATCGACGGCCTGCAGGAGAAGCTGCCGGCTGATGAGGCCCAGAAGGTTCTCAACGGCACTTTCACCGCCAAGAAGAACCCGGCGATTTCCGTGACCTTCAATGAGGATGGAACGCTGACCTACAACGATGGCTGCAACTCCGGTGGCGGCAGCTACAAGCTTGATCAGACTGATGCCGTCGTGGCGGAGAACCTGACTTCCACGATGCGTGCTTGCTCCCCTGAAGAGATGGCCGATGCCGATGCGCTCAACACCATCCTCACCGCTAAGCCGGTCGTTATCCCCGTGGAGGGCAACACCTTCGCGCTGGGCAGCCAGGGCCAGGCCATCCAGTTCACCAAGGCTGAAAACTAAAGCCTGTTAAACACCTGACAGCGTGCACTGCGGAGCTAGCTCGAGATTGGGCTAGCTCCGCTTCTCTGTGCGCGCCGGCCTTCGATGAGCCAGCTAATGAAGCGGCAGGAGCAAGCAGACCAGTGCGCGATGAGGAGCAACGGAATGCTGAGCGCGATGACGTCGAGAAGCTCCGAGCCATTCACTAGGGCTACCTGGTGACCACCCATGCTGACCGTTCCCGGTGGGAAGGTGCACGCCCACCACGCCGGTGAGTAGTCCACCCAGCGAGCCACGTTGGGGTAGAAGGTGATCATGGCATAGAGCGCGAGGGGGACGGCGATCACCATGGCGGTCAGCCCGTAATAGACGGAAACATGACCGGGGTAGAGGATCTGCATCGCGGTGGTGGATTGGCCCACCACGCCCAGCGGAACCCAGGCGGTAGCTGAGTTGGCACCGGCGAGATTAACCTTGCCGTGCCAAGCGGCCCAATACACACGGATAAAGATGGGGACCGCGGTAGAGATCGACATGATGAAAAGAATGGTGCCCATGACGTGGTAGGCATGCCCATAGTCGAGGGCAAGGAAGCCAGCCACGGAGGATGAAATCATGGGACCGACCAGCGGCAGGCCCCAGGTAAAGCGCGGTTCACCGTCGAAGCGGGTGAGCTGAATAGCCCACGTGATGACGGTAACCGGGCCGCCAATCCAAAAGCCCACTAAGCGGAAGGTTCCGATATCCGTCAACCCGGACAGCGCTGCTCCGAGCGCCAGGATGCCGATGAAATACATGGACCATTCAGCCATCGAGGTTCGCGCGAAGTTGGGCTGGCGGTATAGCGCAAAGCCAACCGTCAGCACGAGGAGAATAATGCAGGATAGCGCTGCGAAGACGGCGGAGCCTGTCAGCATGCCCTCCTCAACGAGCAGCCGGGAGACGATGGAGGTTCCCATGAGGCTGCCGCCCCATGCGGGCCCGGGCGGTGGCAGTTGGCGGAATCTAGTAGTCACGCGGTTAGCGTAGTTGTTTGGCTCGTGCCGTGCCCCATCGTCATGCCTGATAGCGCGGTGAATTTACTCCGAATTCGCTGGCGTAGTAAGCGGCCCCACATTCCTCAATGTCGCTCCACCAAGAAGTAGGGCGGCCGGTGAGCTGTATCTAGCACATTGCCTGCCGTAGGCCGTTGAAGTAGTAGTTACCGTCGCCGCCCTGGTAGCACTCCGTGGAGTTGGAAGGCCACATGCTCTGCGCCTGGGAGCAGCCCATGAATCCACCGTAGGGGCCGAGGGTTGCCCACTCCATGCTGGGCGCTTGCTGCTGCGGTGCGGCAGGTGCCGGAGCTGGTGCTGTTGCTGGTTTTGCTGCTGCTGTTGTTCGCGTTGCGCGCTGGCTTGTTCGGGCCTAACCCCCGACGTGTCTACTATCCGGGGGCAGGCCCCACAGTGGAGTAGCCGCTTCCCGACCGTCCGCGCAAGTCTAATTCGGTCAACGCCGAGTTAGGCTTTTGGCGTTTTCTCCCGTTTGCGAACTGCTTTTGTCCCATCACAGACACAAGAGCCTAAGCCGGATTGAAGCGAATTGGATTTCTGCGAATCTCTCCGAGTTACTTCCGCACTCCCGCATCGATTTCGCCCTAGGGCGGAAGAAACCAGTGCTGAGAGGTACCTCTTACTTTGTAGCTGCAAACCATGGCGTTGCAGTAACATTTGGTCCACATTCCCTGATTACGAAAGGCTGTCTCATGTCACAGCAACCCGACGATTTATCTCTTGAACTGACCGATGACATTCTCGATGGCGAACTGGTTGAAGAATCGCTCGAGGGAGTCGAAGTCCCCACTGAGCTTGAGGACGTACAAGATCTAGAGACAATGACCGCCGAGCAGGACGCAGCGGCGCAAAAATTCGCCATGGATTTTCTCAAGAAAATCATCCGTCTTCGCGGGGTGCGCATCGATCGCGAAAAATTCCTTGCGCAAGAGCTACGCAAGGTCGGTGTATCCAATGACGTCATTTCACAGGCCCTGAGAAGCACGCCAATTCATGCTGAATTAACCTTGGCGCAGCTGGATTCAATTGCAGATTCGACCATTAGCTTTGAGACCACCAAGTCCGCAGCGATTTCTTTCACGGCGGGCCTGCCAGGCGGCCTAGCAATGGCCGCCACCGTTCCTGGCGACATCACTCAGTTCTATGTGCACGCATTCCGCGTGATGCAAAAGCTCGCCTATCTGTACGGCTGGCAGGATCTGCTTGGCGACATGGATGAAGCTGATGATGAAACCGTTGGCAAGCTCGCCGTTTTCTTGGGTGTGATGATGGGCGTGGGTGGCGCCGCGAATAGCCTCATTGCATTCTCAAAACAAGTCGCTCGCCCCGCGATTCAGAAGCAGATTTCTCAAAAAGCTCTGACCAAGACCGCCTGGTACCCAGTGGTTAAGCAAACCCTCAAGCTCGTGGGTGTCAAGGTCACCAAAGACTCCTTCGCGAAGACAGTCACAAAGGTAATCCCCTTGCTGGGCGGTGCGCTCTCCGGCACGATGACCTTTGCAACCTTGCGGACGCAGTCGCAGCGTCTCAAGGATCACCTGCGCGAACTGCCGCCCCCGGGTGTCGACGGCGCAGAATATCTCGCCATGGTCACGGTGGCCAACGACATCGCCGAACGGTCAGGGTCGACGCGACTCGCGGACTTGGGCTCCTCTGTCAAAGGCGTGTCTGAAAGTGCACTCGGATTAGCTGGAAGCGCGGCTGTAAGTGCACGGGATATCGCAGGCACAGCTGCTCAGGCAACCAAAGAGCAGCTCGGCAGCCTTGGGAGCAATGCTACGGGGCTCGCGAAAGGGCTTCGTGGCCGATTTGCGAAAAACAAAGATACAGACGAGGACTCCACTACATAACTAATTGCCGATGCGTCTGCCAGGGCATTTGCTTCTAATTTAGGAATTTGGTGGGTTGCGTCCCTTAGTGTGGTGTATCTGTGCCCCGGTGATGTCGGTGCCGTGAACGAATGCGGCGACCATCGCGGGTACCTTTCGAATCAACTTCTACCTATCCTCGAAAGGAAGTACACCGCGATGGCCGCTGCCCCTATCATATCGACCCGACTGCCTATCTCGAAGAACTGCTGCCCCAAGCCTCCCCAGACTTAATGCGCCTAATGCTTGGCGATTTCATCAATCAGATCCTCTCTGCCCAAGCCGATAGCGTCTGCGGTGCTGATTACGCCACCATGTCCGATACTCGCACTAATTCCCGCAACGGCTACCGTCACCGACAACTCGATACCAGGGTGGGCTCTATCGGCATAGCCGTCCCGAAGCTGCGCCGTGGTTCCTTCTTCCCCGACTGGCTTCTTGAACGACGCACCCGCACCGAACGGGCCCTGACTACAGTTATCGCAACGTGCTACCTCAAAAGGGGTCTCGAGAGTAAAGAGAGCGCCCTTTCACACGCGAGGAAAAACGCGCACAAAGTGCTGAGAGATCAGGATGAATATACCCCTTGAAGCGTGCCAGAGTTGCGTGTTTTCGTGAGCTGGGAAGCGCTTTCGGTGTAGGCCGGATCCCGCAGAAATCCCGCACAATTCTGAAAGGCGGATGCTTTCGCCCATTTTCATTGAAATCTGCGGGCATGAAAAAGCCCTGACCTGGGAAAGTAATTTCTCAGATCAGGGCGATTCTGCCGGAAATTAGCAGTCGTAGTACATCTCAAATTCCTGCGGAGTCGGACGCAGGCGGACCGGCGCAATCTCGTTCTCGCGCTTGTAGTTGATGTAGGTCTCGATGAGGTCCTCAGAGAAGACATCGCCCTCGGTGAGGAAGTCGTTGTCTTCCTCGAGTGCTGCGATGGAGGCCTCCAGGGAGGTCGGTGCCTGCGGGATGGAGGCGGCCTCTGCCGGCGGCAGCTCGTAGAGGTCCTTGTCCACCGGAGCGTGCGGCTCGATGCGGTTCTTGATGCCGTCGAGACCCGCCATCATCATGGCAGCGAAACCGAAGTAGGGGTTGCCCGACGGATCCGGAGCGCGGAACTCGATGCGCTTGGCCTTCGGGTTGGAGCCGGTGATCGGGATGCGGATGGCAGCCGAGCGGTTGCGCTGCGAGTACACCAGGTTAATCGGCGCCTCGAAGCCCGGAACCAGGCGGTGGTAGGAGTTCAGGGTGGGGTTCGTGAACGCCAGCACAGCCGGTGCGTGGGCCAGGATGCCGCCGATGTAGTAGCGAGCCATGTCGGACAGACCGGCGTAGCCAGCCTCATCGTGGAAGAGCGGCTTGCCGTCCTGCCACAGGGACATGTGGGCGTGCATACCGGAACCATTATCGCCCGCCAGCGGCTTGGGCATAAAGGTTACGGTCTTACCAAACTGCTCCGCGGTGTTCTTGATGATGTACTTGAAGGTCTGAATATCATCAGCCGCGTGCAGCAGGGAGTTGAAGCGGTAGTTAATCTCGTTCTGACCGCTGCCCACCTCGTGGTGGAAGCGCTCGATGGTGAAACCAGCTTTCTGCAGCTGCTCCACCATGGCGTCGCGGACCTCGCCATGCTTGTCGACGGGTGCCGTCGGGAAGTAGCCGCCCTTCACGCGAGTCTTAAAGCCGGTGTTCGGAGTGCCATCGAAGTTGGTCTCAGAACCGCGGTTCCACCAGCCCTCATCGGTGTCCACCTCGTAGAAGCCGTTGTGGACATCGGTGCCGTAGCGAACGGAGTCGAAGATGTAGAACTCAGCTTCAGCGCCGAAGTTACAGGTATCCGCGATGCCGGTGGAGGAGAGGTATTCCTCAGCCTTGCGGGCGATGTTGCGCGGGTCGCGGCTAAAGGGCTCTAGGGTGAACGGGTCGTGGACGAAGAACTTGATGTTCAGGGTCTTCGCGGTGCGGAAGGGATCCACGAAGGCAGTCTTCGGATCCGGCAACAGCGTCATATCGGACTCATCGATGGTGGTGAATCCGCGGATGGAAGAGCCATCGAAGGCGAGGCCGTCGGCGGCTGCGTCTTCAGTAAATTCCTCGGCCGGAATAGAGAAGTGGTGCTCGGTGCCGGGGACGTCCGTAAACCGGATGTCAACGAACTTGACGTCCTCTTCCTTGATGAATGTGATGACGTCCTGGATTGTCTCAAAGGACACGGTGGTCTCCTGTTGGTTGACGTGTAGTACTCCCGACTAGTTTACAGGTATTGGCTGCATCACTGGGACGCGTGGGCACCTGAAGGCAAAATTTCTGCTCGGGATGGACGGCGGCTAGATTGGTGGGCATGGCAGATAACAACGATGGCATCGGGTCGGGGCAGTGGCCTGGGCAGGCATTGGGCTTGCCCAAGGAAGGGCCAGGTGCCCTGGCGTCGGTAATGCGGCGTGCGTTCGGCGTGTTAATTGACTGGATTTTGGCCATGATCATTGCCAACGTTCTCGAGCTCTTCACGGACAATCTGGGCGGTCCCGCCTTCTTGGGTTATGCAGTGTGGGTAGTCATGGGCATCGTGTGCGGGTGGCTGTTCGCCCGCACCCCGGGCATGGCGTTGCTCGGTATGGGCGTGGCGCGCCTCGACGTGCCGGGCACTTCCGTCGGCCTGTGGCGTGCGGTGGTCCGTACCTTGCTGACCGCCGTGCTGTTTCCCGCAGCGATGGTCGATGCCGACGGTCGTGGCCTCCACGACCGCGCCACCGGCACCGCCGTCATCATGGCCTAAGGCTGTTGGGGCCAGCGATAAAGCTGCTGGGGTGCGTGAGGCAACTAGGCCGGGAGGCTTCGAAGGCAACGTAAAAGGTCCCTTCCGAGAATCTCGGAAGGGACCCTTGTTGTGCTTGGAGCTAGTGGCTTATTTGCCGCCCTTGCGCTCCTGCATGCGGCGCATACGGCGGTTCATGCCCGCCATGTTCTGAGCCTGGCGGGGCATCGGGCCCTTGGGCAGACCAGGGGTGGTGCCCGGCAGATCATCCATGGCCTCGATACGGCGAATGTTGTCGTAGGTTTCGTTCTTGTTGTAGTTGCGCGGCAGCTTCATAATGTGGCTGCGCAGCTTAGACACGGGCACCTCGTCCTCGCCATTGCCCACGAAGACCTCGTACACCGGCACGCCGCCGGCCATACGGTCCACGCGCTTTTTCAAGCGGTTAAGAGTAGGGCCGACGCGCTTGCGGTCGCCCTCGACGACGAAGATGACGCCGGAGTTGCCGATAACGCGGTGGATAAGGTCCTGCTGGCGGGTAGCGGCCACACCAGTCTTGACCTTCCACACCACACCGACGGTGTTGCGCAGCTGCTGCTCCAAGGCCCAGCCGGCGGCGCCAGGCTGATCCTCCACCTTCTTGTACATATCGCGCTCGAGGCGGCGGGTAAACAGGAACATGGCCAGGATGGCGCCGATGCCCAAGCCCAGGATGAGCATGAACCACTCGCCGTTGAAGAGCATGCCGATAAGGAAGAAGAGCAAGCCCATGCCCAAGAATGCAGCCAGCATGATGGGGATGAGCGCCTTGTCCTGCTTGCGCTGCATGTTGAACGCTTGCCACATTTGTGACCAGTTTTGCTTGCGCTGGGCGCGCTTGGCCGCGCGCTCCTGCTTTTTCGCTTCCTTCAGCGATGCCTTGTCGTCGTTAGCCATGGCTCCTACTTTAGAGGTCAGAGGGTCAAAAAGAGAATCGAACTAGCGAATAGTGGACGCCGCAGAGTTCGGGTTCGCTGCACCAGCCGGGGTCTTAACCATGCGCGTGGTCACCGGAGTCTCCTCGGAGGGGCCGTACTTCTCCAGAAGCGTGGAGGCCTCCTGGGCAGTAGCACCCTGGGAAGTCTCCGCCAAGTGCTTCAGGTTTTCCGGCAGCTCGAGACCGCGGGCCTCCATAGCCTGCACGTAAAGGCGGCCAGCGCGGTAGGAGGAGCGCACCAGCGGGCCGGACATGACGCCGCCGAAGCCCAGTTCCTTGGCCAGCTTGGAGTGCTCCACGAACTCCTCTGGGCGCACCCAACGCTCGATGGGGTGGAAGCGCGGACCGGGGCGCAGGTACTGGGTAATCGTGATGATGTCGCAGCCGACCTCGCGGAGATCGCGAAGGGCTTCCTCGATCTCCTCGGCGGTTTCACCCATGCCCAGGATGAGGTTGGACTTGGTGATCAAACCAAACTCGTGAGCCTGGCGGATGACGTCAAGTGAACGCTCATAGCGGAAGGCCGGGCGGATGCGCTTGAAGATGCGCGGCACCGTCTCCAGGTTGTGAGCGAAGACCTCGGGGCGGGCTTCAAAAACCTCTTGGAGCAAATCCGGCTTACCGGAGAAGTCCGGGGTGAGGTTCTCCACGCCGGTATTGGGGTTGAGCTCATGAATCTTGCGCACAACCTCGGCGTAGAGCCAGGCACCCTCGTCGGGCAGATCATCGCGGGTCACGCCGGTGATGGTGGTGTAGTTGAGATCCATCTCCTGGATGTTCTCGGCCACGCGGCGCGGCTCGTCGCGGTCCAGCTCTTCCGGCTTGCCGGTGGCGATATCGCAGAAATCGCAGCGGCGGGTGCACTTGTCACCGCCGATGAGGAAGGTAGCCTCACGCGATTCCCAGCACTCGTGAATATTGGGGCAGCCGGCCTCCTGACACACGGTGTGTAGGGAAGCTCCGGATACGCGGGATTTCATGTCCTCATAACCCGGTCCGGTGCGAACCTGGTTGCGGATCCAGCGTGGCTTCTGTTCGATGGGCGACTCCGCATTTTTCTTCTCAATGCGGAGCATCTTGCGTCCTTCAGGCTTAACAGTCACGGAACCTCACTTTACGCGTTGGGGTTAGCTCTTCCTAATACAAGTCCTGCGAGAGCCGGGTTTATTCCACCGAGGGTATCTTCTACTTTCCCTCTGCTGCTTTGCGGGCTTGGCGTGCCTTCTCGTTGGCCACCTTGATGGGATCAGGCGCCGAGGCGAAGGTGTGGTCGGCCACGGTGAGTTCGCCTGAGAGGGCTTTGAGGAGGGCGTCGAGAAGCGGCGCTTCCGCTTCCTGAATGGTGACCTCGCGGCCAAGCTCCAGCGAGAGCGTGGACACGTCGGCATCGTCGATACCGCAGGCCACGATGTGCTCGTAGTACTCCAGGGTATTGGTGCAATTGAGGGCGAGGCCGTGCATGGTCACGCCGCGGGTAACGCGGATGCCCAAGGCACCCAGTTTGCGGTCGCGCTTCGGGGCGGCCGGATCGGCGGCGCGGGTGGTGGACGGAACCCACACGCCCGAGCGGCCATCGATGCGCCCGGCGGTGCTCACACCGAGTTCGCGGACGGCTTGGATGATGGCTTCCTCGAGGCGGCGGACGTAGTCAACGACGTCGACCGGCTCGGCCAGCTTAATGATGGGGTAGACAACCAGCTGGCCCTCGCCGTGCCAGGTGATACGCCCGCCGCGGTCGACGTCAATGACCGGCAGGCCGTTATCGGGCATATCCTCCGGTTGCGTGCGCTTGCCGGCGGTGTAGACGTTGGGGTGCTCAACCACGAGGATGACATCACCCTGCGTGCCCGCCGCCCGCGCTGCGGCGAGCTCGGCCTGGAGATCCCAGGCCTCTTGGTAGCCCATGCGGCCCAAGCGGCGGATCTCCAGTGGCTCGTCGGATGCGCGAATAGAGCGGTTGGCGGGAAAGAAAGGTTCGCGGGGAGCAGTCATGGATACCCATGCTAGTCCCCGCGAAGATTCAGCCAGACAGGGGCTGAATACGTGCTGTTCAGACGCAGATTTAGGCCACGCCGTTGGCGGAGGCGTACTCCTCAGCGGTCATCAGCTCGCCAGCTTCGGTGACCTCGACCTCGAAGAGCCAGCCCTCACCGAAGGGGTCGTTGTTGATGACGGCGTAGTCATCGTGCACACCCTCGTTGACGGCGGTCACGGTACCGGTGACCGGGGAGTAGAGGTCAGACACGGACTTGGTGGACTCCACCTCGCCACAGGTCTCGCCGTGCTCGACGGTATCGCCCACGGCCGGCAGCTCGGCGAAGACGACCTCACCCAAGCGGTCGGTGGCTACGGAGGTGATGCCGACGCGGACGGTGGAACCGACAACGGAATCAGCAGCTGCGTTAATCCACTCGTGGTCCTCGGAGTAGGAAAAATCGGAAGGAAGATTAGCCATGAGAAGGGATGTCCTTTCGGTAGATGGATTCAGTAGTGGAGTTTACTTCTCGCGCTTGTAGAAGGGCAGCGCGGACACTTCGAAGGGGTAGCGCTTGCCGCGGATGTCGATCTCCACGGCGTCGCCGGCCTCCAAGCCTGCGGCGGTATCGATGAGCGCGAGCGCGACAGGGTGGCCCAGAGTGGGGGAGGGCTGGCCGGAGGTCACCGTGCCCACCTTGTTCTCACCAACGAAGACCTCCGCTCCGGCGCGGGCGGCGCGGCGCTGCGAGGAAACCAGGCCGGTAATAACGGCCTGCGGGCCTTCTTCGGCGCGCTGGCGCAGCACCTTTGCGCCCACGAAGTCCTGCTCCTTCTTGGCAAAGGCGCGGGACATGCCGGCCTCCACCGGGGTAATGTCCCGGGTGAGCTCGTTGCCGTAGAGCGGCATGCCAGCCTCCAAGCGCAGGGAGTCGCGCGCGGCTAGGCCGCAGGGCTTGATGCCGTACTCCTCGCCGGCCTTGAGCAGCTCCTCCCACAGTTCTGGGGCATCGGAGTTATAGACGATGAGCTCGAAGCCGTCCTCGCCGGTGTAGCCGGTACGGCAGATGAAAGCGTACTTGCGCGCCACCTTGCCGGTCATTGCGGCGTAGTAGGGTAGGTCCATCACTGCCTGCTGCTTGGTGTCCTCCACCAGCGGGACGAGGATCTCCAGCGCCTTCGGGCCCTGGACAGCAATCATGGCCACATCGCGGGACTCGTTCTTCAGGTCCACGTCGAAGCCCTCGGCGCGCTCGTTGAGCGCCTCCCACACGGTATCGGCGTTGCCAGCATTCGGCACGACGAGGAACTTGGTCTCCTCCAAGCGGTAGGTGATGAGGTCATCCATGATGCCGCCATCCTCGGCGCAAATCATGGAGTACTTTGCCTTGCCCACCTTGAGGGGAACCAGGTTGGAGATGAAGCAGTAGGACAGGAACTCGGCGGCGTCCGGGCCGTTGACCCAGATTTCACCCATGTGGGACAGGTCGAAGAGGCCGGCGGCTCCGCGCACCGCGCGGTGCTCCTCGAGCTCGTTGTCATACTTCAGCGGCATCTCCCACGGCCCGAAGGGCGTGAAAGTGGCACCGAGCTTCTCATGCTCAGCATGCAGCGGGGAGTGCAGGTAGTCAGTCATTGATTAAACCTCCTGGTTCTCGTCGGAGTAGTCAAAAGCCTCTGGCGGCGGGCAGGTGCACACCAGGTTGCGGTCACCATAAGCCTCGTCGATGCGGCGCACCGGCGGGAAGTACTTGTTGGCGCGCAGCGAAGTTACCGGGTAGGCGGCCTGCTGGCGGCTAAAGGCGAAATCCCACTCGTCGGCCGCGACGGACTCGGCGTTGAACGGGGCATGGTGGATGACGGAGTCCTCGTAGGCCACCTGGCCGTCGATAATCTCCTGGATTTCGGCGCGGATGGAGCGCATGGCCTCGATGAAGCGGTCCAGCTCACCCAGGTCCTCGGACTCGGTGGGCTCCACCATGAGGGTGCCGGCCACCGGGAAGGAGAGGGTCGGCGCGTGGAAGCCGTAGTCCACGAGGCGCTTGGCCACGTCAGCGGCGGTGACGCCGGAGGCGTCGGTCAGCTCGCGCAGGTCAAAGATGCACTCGTGAGCCACGAGGCCGGCATTGCCCGTGTAGAGCACAGGGAAGGAATCCTTCAGGCTCTGTGCCAGGTAGTTTGCGCCGAGGATGGCGTGGCTCGTGGCCTCCGTGAGTCCTTGGGCGCCAATCATGGCCAGGTAGGACCAGGAAATTGGCAGCACGCCGGCGGAACCGTAGCGCGATGCGGTGGACGGCACGCCGGTGGTCTCCGCAGTCGGTTGCGAGGGATCCAGCTTGGGGTCGTTGGCATCGGCCGGCAGGAAGGGCACCAAGTGCTTGGCGACGCCCACCGGGCCCACACCCGGGCCACCGCCGCCGTGCGGGATGGTGAAGGTCTTGTGCAGGTTCAGGTGGGACACATCGCCACCAAAAGCACCCGGACGGGCCCAACCGGCTAGCGCGTTCATGTTGGCGCCGTCGATGTAGACCTGGCCGCCGGCCGCGTGAACCTTGTCGCAGACCTCGCGCACCTCGGGGTCGAAGACGCCGTGGGTGGAGGGGTAGGTAATCATGATGCCGGCGATGTGCTCGCCATGCTGCTCAATCTTGGCGTCGAGGTCGGCGAGGTCAATCGAGCCATCGTCGGCGGTCTTGACCACGACGACGCGCAGGTTGGCCAAGGTGGCCGAGGCCGCATTGGTGCCGTGCGCGGAGGCCGGGATGAGGATGACATCGCGGCCGTGATCGCCGTTGGCCACGTGGTAGCGGCGAATGGCCAGAAGGCCGGCCAGCTCGCCCTGGGAGCCGGCGTTGGGCTGGATGGAGACCTGGGCGTAGCCGGTAATCTCGGCGAGCCAGGACTCGAGTTCGTCGATCAGCGCGCGCCAGCCCGCGGTGGTCTCCTCCGGGGCATACGGGTGGATGCCGGCGAATTCCGGCCAGGAGATGGGCTCCATCGCGGCTGTGGGGTTGAGCTTCATCGTGCACGAGCCCAGAGGGATCATCGTGCGGTCCAGGGCCAAGTCCTTATCCGCCAAGGTGCGCAGGTAGCGCAGCATCTGGGTCTCGGAGTGGATGGAGTTGAAGATCTCGTGCTGCAGCGGGGCCTCGGCGCGCTGGACGGAGGACGGAATCTCGAAGGAGCCAGACGCGGCTGGCTCGGAGTTAGCGGAGGACTCGGCGCCGAAGGCGGCGGCGAGGATGTTGACATCCTCGTTGGTGGCGGACTCACCGAAGGAGACCGAGACCTTGTCCGAGCCGATGGTGCGCACCAGGTAGCCCTGCTCCTGCAGCTGGGTCTTGATGGCCGCGGCATCCACGCCGGTCACGGTCACGGTGTCGAAGAAGTCGCGGGAGACAATGTCCTTGCCTGCGTCGGTGACGGCCGCAGCGAAAGCAGAAGCGCGGTCGTGGACGCGTTGCGCGATGACCTTGAGGCCCTCAGGCCCGTGGTACACCGCGTACATGGAGGCCACGTTGGCCAGAAGTGCTTGGGCGGTGCAGATGTTGGAGGTCGCGCGCTCGCGGCGGATGTGCTGCTCACGAGTCTGCAGTGCGAGGCGGTAGGCGGGGCGGCCGGCGGCGTCCTTCGACACGCCCACGATGCGGCCCGGCAGCTGGCGCTTGAGCTTGTCCGTGACGGACATGAACGCCGCGTGCGGGCCGCCGAAGAAGAGCGGCACGCCGAAGCGCTGCGAGGAACCGAGGACCACGTCCGCGCCCATCTCACCGGGGGCTTCCAAGAGAAGCAGCGACAGGGGGTCAGCCACGACGGCGGCAAGAGCGCCGCGGGTGTGGAGCTCTTCGATGGCGGCGCGGGGGTCGACGATATCGCCCTCGGTTCCGGTGTAAGCCAGAACGGCGCCGACGAGGTCTTCGCCGACGATGCCATCGCGGACATCAGCAATCTCGACCTCGAGCTCGATGGCTCGGGCGCGCTCGGCGGCCACGGCGAGAACCTGCGGGTGCAGGCGGGAATCGAGCAGCACGCGGCGGCCCTTCTTCACCGCGCGGGCCATGAGGCCGACAGCTTCGGCGGTGGCGGAGGCTTCGTCGAGAAGCGAGGCGTTCGCGATGGGAAGACCGGTCAGGGACTCAATCATGGTCTGGAAATTGAGCAAGGCTTCGAGGCGGCCCTGCGAAATCTCCGGCTGGTAGGGCGTGTATGCGGTGTACCAGCCGGCATCCTCCAGCAGCCCGCGGCGAATGACCGCCGGGGTGAGGGTATCGGAATAACCCTGGCCGTAAAAGGACTTCAGCACGACGTTCTGGGAGGCGTACTCGCGCAGCTTCGCCTGCGCGTCATCTTCGCTCAGAGCTTCCGGGAGGTTCAGCGCTTCGGTGGCGCGGATGGAGGTGGGCAGGGCGGCATCGACGAGTGCCTCCACGCTGTCATAGCCCACTGCCTTGAGCATCGTCTCACGCTCGGCCGCATCAGGCCCGAGGTGGCGAGAGATGAAATCCATGTGTTTTATCTCCTTTGTGGCGTTAGTTTGTGTGACCTAAACTGCCCCCAAGTATAAGGCGTAGGCCATGACATTAGCCCCGGTTACCCCTGACATGGAGGCGCAGCGCTACGGCGGTCGCTACCGCGACGGTGAGACCGATGACGAAGGCCGTGGAATAGCCAACGGCAGGGCCCAAAAGTGACAGGATGAAGGGGGCAAAGAAACCCAGATAAGTCAGTGAATAAAACACCCCCGTCGCTGCACCGAGCTCCTCTGCGTCGGCGATGGCTTGGGTCTCCGCGAGTCCGCTGAGCATGCCGATTCCATAGGAACTGCCCATGATGATAGCCGCGATAGGCAGGAGAAAAACTGCCCAACCATGCTGAGTCGCAGCGAGGACGGCGAGGCACAGTGCCATTCCTACTGCGGCCAGCGCCATGCTATGGAACGAGGTCACGCGGATGCGGCCAGCCAGTTGCTGGATAACCACGCCGCTGCCCATGGTGAGAAGCGCACACAGGCCGGCGACAAGAACTGGGTGGCGTAGGTGCTCGCTGAGCTGCGCGGGCAGGAACACAAAGGCGGTGGTGGCGGAGCCGAAGACCCATGGTGCATAGGCCACCACCGGTAAGTAGTGGGGAGTAATCAGGCTGGTCGGGACAAATGAACGGCGCCTCGAAGCTGACTGTGCAGATTGCTGTTCCGGCACCGTCCACACGAGTGGGACCACGATGAGTGCTAGGCCGATGTGCAAAAGATAAGGCACAACGGTGGGCCAGGGGAGGAACTCGGCGGCGATACCAGCCACGCCGGGTGCTGATGCGAAACCGGCCGACAGGGCTATGGAGGAACGCTTGGCTCCAACGCTCAGATGTGTGCTGAGCTCCTTGATCCAGGCCGCGCCGGAAGACATGGCGAGGCCCACGGCGGCACCCGCGCACAGGCGGCCGATTAACAAGGGGAGGAAGGCGCCGCCTGCGCCGCTAAGGAAAATGAGGGAACCGGCAGTGGTGGTGAGGACGGCTGGGCGCATGATGGCGCGGCGCCCTAGCGAATCCGAAAGCGGACCACCGATGAATAGAGCGACCATGATGCCGAGGGCGTAGATGCCAAAAAGGAAGGTTGTTTGCAGAACCCCGAGGGAGGTGGTGGTTTGGTAGACCACGACCATGGGAGCGAAGAGATTGGCGCCGCAGGCGACGAGAAACATACCGAGTGCGACGCGAAACCACTTTTGCGAAACCATGCGACTCAGTCTAGTGTGCTGGGTCACAGTTGTCGGGTCTTGGTGGCAAGACGGTTAAAGAAAACGTGCCTAACTGACAAAGTTGGCGCCGATCTCTGAGGATCTGAAGGAAACTTCGTCAGTTTTGGAGGGGTAGCGGTTCCTCTGAGCGATGTCACCGAGCTGTGTTTGTGGGATGGAGGAAAGCAGGGCGAAAACGACGAAGCTCCCCCGCCGCAGTGGCGGGGGAGCAAGCCTAGGGCTTAGCTCTAAGGCTTAGAGGTCAAGGTCAGCTTCGAAGTCCGCGGTTTCGAGGCGGTCCTTGATGGTCGTGATGAAGCGACCAGCGTCGGCACCGTCGACCACCTGGTGGTCATAGGTGAACGGCAGGTAGCACATCTGGCGGATAGCGATGGCGTCCTGGCCGTCCTCGGTCACGACAACCGCACGCTTGGTAATAGCGGCGGTACCCAGGATGCCGGCCTGCGGCGGAACCAGAATCGGGGTATCCAGCAGGGCGCCCTCGGAGCCGATGTTGGTCACGGTGAAGGTTGCGCCGGTCAGATCGTTCGGCTTGAGCTTGTTGTTGCGTGCCTTGTCAGCCAGCTCGGCGATCTTCTGAGCGATCTCCGGAAGCGTCAGCTCCTGAGCCTTGTGGATGACCGGGGTGAGCAGGCCCTTCGGGGTATCTACGGCGATGGCCACGTTGACGTCAGCGTGGTAGGTCATCTCCTTGGTCTCCGGGTTGTAGGACGCGTTGACGTTCGGGTGGGACACCAGCGCCTCAACGGTTGCCTTCACGATGAACGGCAGGAAGGAGAGGTTGGCCTCGTACTTGTCAATGAACGCCTGCTTGGACTGCTTGCGCATATCCCAGATGGCGGTCATATCGACTTCCTGGACGTGGGTCAGCTGAGCGGAGATCTGGAGGGCCTCAACCATCTTGGACGCCGTGATCTCGCGGATACGGTTGACCTTCTGGGTGGTGCCGATGAGCTCCTGCTTCTCCGGATCCACGGACTTGGTGGACCAGCGAGCACGCGGGCTGCTGGAAGCTGCCTTAGCGGAGGAAGCCGGTGCCTCACCCTCGCCAGCAGCGGCCAGCACGTCCTGCTTGCGGATGCGGCCGCCAACACCGGTGCCAGAGACGGTGGAGAGATCCACGCCGTGCTTCTCAGCCAGCTTGCGTACCAGCGGAGTGACGTACGGGACGTTGTCACCGTTATTGACCTTCGTAGAGGTCTCGGAAGCCTTCGGCTCAGCGGACGCGGCCGGCTTCTCGTCCTTCTTCTCAGCCTTGGCCTCGGACTTCTCCTCGGCCTTCTTGTCGGCCTTTTCCTCTGCCTTCGGCTCTTCCTTCTTCTCGGCCTTTTCTTCCTTGGCCGGGGCGGCGGAGCCGTCGCCGATGCGGGCGATGACGGCGCCGACGTCGACGGTGTCGTCTTCCTCGGCGAGGATTTCAACGAGGGTGCCGGCGACTGGGGACGGGATTTCGGTGTCGACCTTGTCGGTGGAGACCTCGAGGAGTGGTTCGTCGACCTCGACGGTGTCGCCGACGGACTTCAGCCACTGGGTGATGGTGCCCTCGGTGACGGACTCACCGAGTT
>NZ_JBRBAU010000017.1:0-43960 GCF_053480195.1 Corynebacterium guaraldiae
CGGCCACAATGAATAAAATCAACCAACACAAAAGTACATTGGCACACTATTGAGTTCTCAAACATCGTTCGCACACCACAAACAAAATTAACCAAACGTTAACCTCTCTGCAGCGGCCCGAACAACCTTACCCAACAAGCTCAACCAAAGTCAAACCCGCCGAACAAACATTGCCCGAACATCTACCACCAGTTAACCTCCCGGCTACCTCGCGGCGACTCGGATAAATATACGCACACCCCCAACAAACAACAAATCCCCAGGTGACACACCGAAAAGGTGCGCCACATAGGGACGTCGCCAAGCAATGCTCCTTAGTAGAGCTCCTCCTCTTGAGTGCGCTCGATGGTGGCGCCCAAGGCCTGCAGGTTCTCCACAAAGTTGGGATAGCCGCGGTCGATGTGAAAGACATCGTGCACGGTGGTCGTCTCATCCGCACACAAAGCGGAGAGGACCAATCCGGCACCTGCGCGGATATCGGAGCTCCAGACATGCGTCGAGGACAGGCGCTCTTGACCGCGGATAACTACGTGGTGTCCATCCACCTGGGCATCAGCGCCAAGGCGGAGCATCTCATCGACGAACCGGAAACGAGACTCAAAGACATTTTCCGTGATGATGGATGTACCTTCCGCGACCGCGGAGAGCCCGATGGCAATCGGCTGAAGATCCGTGGGGAAGCCGGGGTACGGCAGCGTTTGGTAGTCCACAGCAGTTGGACGCCGGTCCATGCGCACGCGGAAACCATTGACATAGTCCTCGATATCCGCACCGGCGGACTTAAGCTTCTCCAACGGCAGGTGCAGGTGCTTGGGAGCAATACCGCCCACCGTGATATCCCCGCGAGTCATTACGGCAGCATATGCCCACGTACCCGCAACAATACGGTCACCGATAACCTCGTGCTCCGTCGGTTGCAGCTTGTCCACTCCCCGAATGGTGATGGTGGATGTCCCCTCCCCGGAGATGTCGGCGCCCATTTCCTTGAGCATCGTGCACAGGTCCACAATTTCCGGTTCGCGGGCCGCATTGTGGAGTTGGGTTTCGCCATCCGCAAGGACTGCAGCAGTAAGAATATTTTCGGTAGCGCCTACCGAGGGAAAATCGAGCTTGATGTTCGCGCCATGGAGTTGATCCGCCTCTGCTACAACGGCGCCGTGTTCGATGCGCGTGCTAGCGCCCATCTTCTCTAGCCCAGATTGGTGCATGTCCAGTGGGCGGGAACCAATGGCGTCGCCACCTGGCAAAGCTACCTTTGCGTGACCACAACGCGCCGTCAGCGGCCCCAATACACACACCGACGCGCGAAATTGGCGCACCGCATCGAAGTCTGCATTGGAATGCAACGTGGCCGGCGTGGTGATCTGCACGGTGTGGCCATCGATTTCCACTGAACAGCCAAGGCCTTCAAGGACCTTTCGCATCAGTGGAACATCAAGGATTTTAGGACAGTTGGTCAGCGTGGTGGTGCCCTCCGCCAACAGTGCCGCAGCCATCAGCTTCAGCACACTATTCTTGGCACCGTCCACCTTGACGGTGCCCTGCAGGCGCGCCCCACCGGAGACAATAAATTGGTCTTTCACGCCCACCCAACTTACCTACGATCAGGGCAACGCGCCTATACGACGGGCCGCATTAACCGCCTCATAGCGAGTATGTGCACCCAGTTTGCGCATGACAGAGCGCAAATAGGACTTCACCGTTTCGGCGCCAATACCCATTTCCTCGGCCGCCTCGACATTGGTATGCCCCAACGCCACGCAGGAAAGAACATCCAGCTCGCGAGCAGAAAGCTTGGTGGACTGCTTAACGCGCACCGGGGAGACCATCTGGTCGCAAAGAGCCTCTAGTTCCTTACGGAGGTCTTCATCGTTGACTCGGTTAGCCAACATGCGGAGCTTGGAGTGCGTTGAGCGCACCTGCTCCCACTCAGCCCCGTTCATCACGTGACCGCGAGCAGCGCCGCCCTTGCCTCCGTCGGCACGACGCAACGCGGAATTAACGGCCAGATCCTGCTCGAGGCACCGAGCGGTCATGGTGACTTCCTCGATTACCTTGTCGCCCAAGCGCACCGGCGAATGGACGCCAACATAGAGGACACCGCGGATTTCACGCTGAACGGTGACCGGCACCGCCACGATCGAATGCAGCCCCTCATCTTGGATATGGCGATCATTCTCATGGCTAATTGTGGTGGCACGAGTGTAGTCGGACACACCAACCGCGCGGCGAGTGCTGACAACGCGCCCGCCGACGCCCACGTTCGCGTCAATCACCAAATTCTGCAAGGCCGGGGTCCGCAGCCCTACCCACTGGGTAATCTGCAGGCGATTGTCCGGCAGCAAGGTCCCGTACATCGTGACGGGGATTCCCGTTGCGGTCTTTAGTGACGAGAGCGCTGCGCGTACGGCTTCGTCGTCATCCTTGAGTCGGTGCGGCTCCATGAGACTCTCTCTTACTCGGGGGTAACCAGCAGGTGCACCCACATTTCCCGCCTGAAACGGGGGTAGGCGAACACTATTTGCGAAGTATAACCGGCCGACGGGGGTAATTCTAAATCACGCCTCGCCCTCATGAGACGCCTCAAATCCCACATGCCATGCCCGAATGATCTGTTCAGAATCTATATACCACTTGGTCTATTGCCACGGTGTAGAGTGTCTGCTGTACATCAGAACTTATTTTCAAGGAGTCCACATCGTGGCTGTATACAACAATATTCTCGACACCATCGGCGGTACCCCGCTTGTCCGCCTCAACCGCCTGACCGAAGGCCTCGGCGCCGAGGTACTGGTGAAGGTTGAGTCTTTCAACCCCGCTAATTCCGTCAAGGATCGCATTGCCAAGGCGATTGTCGACACCGCCGTAGAATCCGGCGAGCTAAAGCCAGGCGGCACCATCGTTGAGGCCACCTCCGGCAACACCGGCATCGGCTTGGCACTCGTCGGTGCCGCCCAGGGTTACAAGGTCATCCTCACCATGCCGGAGACCATGTCCAACGAGCGCAAGGTACTGCTGCGCGCCTATGGCGCTGAAATCGTCCTCACCCCGGGCGCTGCCGGCATGAAGGGTGCTGTCGAGAAGGCCAACGAAATTATCGCTGAGACCCCCAACGCCATCCTGGCCTCCCAGTTCGCCAACGAGGCAAACCCGAAGATTCACGAGGCAACCACGGGCCGCGAGATCTGGGACGACGCTGAGGGCAAGGTTGACGCTTTCGTCGCTGGCGTCGGCACCGGCGGCACCGTCACCGGTGTGGGCCGCTACCTGCGTTTCCAGAACCCCGACACCTATCTGGTCGCCGTTGAGCCCGCTGACTCCCCCGTCCTCTCCGAGGGACACGCTGGCCCCCACAAGATCCAGGGCATCGGCGCCAACTTTGTCCCCGAGGTTCTGGACCGCGAGATCCTCAACGAGGTGCTCACCGCAACCACCGAGGAATCCGTTTCCACTGCCCGCAAGCTGGCCACCGAGGAAGGACTGCTCGTCGGCATTTCCTCCGGTGCCAACGTCTCTGCGGCACTCAAGCTGGCTGCGCGCGAAGAGTTCAAGGGCAAGACCATCGTCGTCGTCGCCCCGGACTTCGGTGAGCGCTATGTCTCCACCATCCTCTTCGAGGACATTCGCGAGGCCTAAGGAAAACGCTAACGTGGCTTTCCACGGGACGTCGCCAAGCACGGCGCCGTGGTGAGCCCTCCGAATAAAAGCGCCCTCTGTGCTAGGGGGCGCTTTTTCTTTCTAGATAGGATGGTTCGCATGCACATCTTGAAGATGATTCGTGAAGACCTCGCCAACGCGCGCGAGCATGATCCGGCCGCGCGCGGCGACGTCGAAAATGCCGTGGTCTACTCCGGCCTTCACGCCATTTGGGCGCACCGAATCGCCCACCGCATGTGGAAACGTGGATGGCGTGGGCCAGCCCGTATTTTGGCGCAGCTTAACCGCTTCTTCACCGGAATCGAGATTCACCCCGGCGCTACCATTGGCCGGCGCTTCTTCATTGACCACGGCATGGGGATCGTCATCGGTGAAACCGCCGAAATTGGCGATGGCGTCATGCTTTACCACGGCGTCACGCTCGGTGGTCAGGTGCTGACACAGACTAAGCGCCACCCAACAATTGAGGACAACGTCACCATTGGCGCGGGCGCTAAAGTGCTCGGCCCGATTACCGTCGGCCACGGCTCCGCTGTGGGTGCCAACGCCGTGGTGACAAAGGACGTGCCACCGGAGCACATTGCCATCGGTATCCCGGCCACCAACCGCCCGCGCAAGAAGGATGAGCGCATCAAGCTGGTGGACCCGGACTACTACATCTAATAGACCGTGCCCTTAAAGGCTGCCTTCACGGGCAGTCAGCCGCTGGTAATCGGGATTCTTCTCAATGAAGCGCGCCACGGCGCTGCACGTTGGAATGACTTGGCGGCCGGCCGTTGAGTCATCATCCAGTGCCGCTTTAATTAGCGGCTTGGACAGTCCTTGGCCCTGAAATGACTCGAAGATTTCCGTGTGCGTGAATTCGCGTGTGGTAGCGGAATCACTGTATTCGGCGAAGCCTGCTTCTTCCCCATCAACGGTGATGACGAAACGGGATTGATCGGTTTGGTGCGCAACTGAAGTAGTCATGCCGCCCATTAAACCAAAAAGAGCAACAAAAAAGCCCCTTCCAATGGAAGGGGCTGTCTTGTGGCCAGAGCCAGGATCGAACTGGCGACCCCACACTTTTCAGGCGTGTGCTCTACCGACTGAGCTATCTGGCCAGAAGCCACGAGGACTTCGGCGACCCTGACGGGACTTGAACCCGCGACCTCCGCCGTGACAGGGCGGCGCGCTAACCAACTGCGCCACAGGGCCATTTTCAATTATCTGTTGTGCGCTGGGCACGAATAAGTACTCTACACAAAGCTAGATAAGCACACCAAATCAGCATGTCATTCACCGTTTTCAGGGTGATGCAGCCCCTCAATACACACTGTCACCACAGCGCCTAGACCTATACAGATCTATGCGCCATTTGCGACGTTGCAGGAGCCTCCACACACCACCATAAAACGACACAAGCCCCGAGGCATATGTTCTATAAACAATGCTCCGAGGCTGAAATATGGCGACCCTGACGGGACTTGAACCCGCGACCTCCGCCGTGACAGGGCGGCGCGCTAACCAACTGCGCCACAGGGCCATAAGTATTTTCTTGTGCACCAACACAAAAGTGTTGGTACCCCCAACGGGATTCGAACCCGTGCCGCCGCCGTGAAAGGGCGGTGTCCTAGGCCGCTAGACGATGGGGGCCCGTTGCCTTGAGGCAACTTTGTAAAAATATACTGGAGACATCCTCACTTAACCAAATCGTCCTGGCAGAAAGGCAGAAAACCATGGCTGACCAGCGGGATACCTGTTCCTGTCACGAGCCGGGTGTGCACGGCTACAACTCCAATGATGAGCAGAAAGCAAAGTACTTGGCTCGCCTCAAGCGCATCGAAGGCCAAACCCGAGGCATCCACCGCATGATCGCGGAGGACCAATACTGCATCGACATCATCACGCAGATCTCAGCGGTTACTTCAGCGCTCGAGAACGTTTCCCTAGCGCTCTTGGAGGACCACATAGAACACTGTGTGGCGGGAGCAGCCGCCGAAGACGGACAAGTAGCCACAGAGAAGCTCGAGGAGGCCATGCGGGCCATCAGGAAGCTCGTTAAGAGCTAGCCCTGAACCCAGCCCTGCGCTTGGGCCCCAAAACAAAAAAGAGCCGCCCGAAGGCGGCTCTTTTTGTGGGCCCTGTGGGGATCGAACCCACGACCTGCGGATTAAAAGTCCGTAGCTCTACCAACTGAGCTAAAGGCCCAACGCTCACCTATCCTAGCCGGTGGCACCAAAGAAAAGGAAATGGCCCTCACCTTCAGCGGTAAGGGCCACAACCTTGCGGGTCTAAGACTTAGCCGCGCATGTCACCCTTCTCCATGAAGTTCACCTGGAAATCGAAGGCGGTCTTCAGATCGTGCGGGGTGTGCTGGAACTTGTTAGCCTTGGCGCGCTCGAAGTACTCCTCCAGCATCGGGCGGTAGTCCGGGTGAGCCACGGCGATGACCTTCTCCACGCGCTCCTTCGGGGCCAAACCGCGCAGGTCCGCAACGCCATACTCGGTGATGATGACCATGGTGTCGTGCTCGGTGTGGTCGGTGTGAGAAACGAAAGGCACGATGGCGGAGATAGCGCCGCCCTTGGCCACCGACGGGGAGACGAAGGTGGAGATGTAGGCGTTACGGGTGAAGTCACCCGAGCCGCCAGTACCGTTCATGATGCGGGAGCCGGAGACGTTGGTGGAGTTGATGTTGCCGTAGATATCGCCCTCAATCATGCCGTTGGAAGAAATCAGGCCCACGCGGCGAATAACCTCCGGGTGGTTGGATACCTGCTGCGGGCGCAGGATGATGTGCTTGGCGTAGCGATCAGCCTCAGCGTTCATCTTGTCCGCGTACTCCGGGGACAGGGCGAAGGAGGTTGCGGAGGCGACGGTCATCTTGCCAGCGTCGATAAGATCCAGCATGCCGTCCTGGATAACCTCGGTATAGGCCTGAATGTTTTCGAACTTGGAGTCCAACAGGCCTGCCATCACGGCGTTCGGGACGTTGCCCACACCGGACTGCATGATGAACTTGTCATACTCTAGGCGGCCGGCAGCAACCTCGCCCTCGAGGAACTCGATGAAGTTTGCAGCAATCTTCTCAGAAACCTCATCCGGGGCCTTGAACGGAGCGTTGCGGTCCGGGGCATTGGTCTTGACCACAGCCACGACCTTCTCCTCCGGAATCTCGATGTAGGTGGTACCGACGCGGTCAGCCGGCTTGGTAATCGGGATTGGCTGGCGGTTCGGCAGCTTCTCGATCTTGTAGATATCGTGCATGCCCTCGAGGTTGAGGGACTGCCACTCGTTGATCTCAATGATGATCTTGTCGGCGGCATCGATGTATTCGAGGTTGTTGCCCACGGCGGAGGACGGAACGATATTTCCGTTCTCATCAATACGAACGGCCTCAATAATGGCTACCTGGAAGTCACCGTAGAAGCCCTCTTCCACCTGCTGGCCAGAGTGCGAGAGGTGGATGTCCTGGTACAGGGCGGAGCCGTCGTTGAAGCGGCCGCGCAAAACCGGGTCAGAGTTATACGGAGAGCGGAAGCGGATGGCGTCTGCCTCAGCCAACACACCATCACAGTCCGGAGCGGTAGAGGCACCGGAGAAAACATCGATCTTGAACTCCTCGCCCGCCTCATGAGCTGCCTTCGCCTTCTCCGCGATGGCAGTCGGCAACGCCTTAGGGTAGCCAGCGCCGGTAAAGCCGGAGATTCCCACACGGTCACCGTGGTTGACGAACTTTGCGGCCTCGTCAGCGCTCATCACGAGCTTCTCAAACGGTGCGTATGCAATTCTCTCAGACATTAGTCCTCCTTTTATGTGCAGAAACGACCTACGTTACAGTCCTTTCCTGTTAGTTACATGCACCACACTAGCGAATCGGTGGAGGATTTACCGCACTCTGCCCCAAACTGTGTGCACCCCTCACTTTCCTCGTGAGAATTTGCCACCCCAGGCTCTTTCCGCGCACAATTGGCGGCGTGACTCTTGCTATCGGAAAAATCCAGCTCAACTCCCCCGTTGTCCTCGCCCCCATGGCGGGCGTGACCAACGTGGCCTTTCGCGTGCTGTGTCGCGAGCAAGAGATAGCGAAGACCGGCACCGTCTCCGGCCTTTATGTCTGCGAAATGGTTACCGCCCGCGCCTTGGTAGAGCGAAATCCCAAGACGCTGCACATGACCACTTTCGATCCACAGGAGAATCCGCGCTCGCTGCAGCTGTACACCGTCGATCCGGAGTACACCTACAAGGCGGCGAAGATGATCGTGGATGAGAATCTGGCTGACCACATCGATATGAACTTTGGCTGCCCGGTTCCCAAGGTCACGCGCCGCGGCGGAGGCTCCGCACTCCCCTATAAGCGCCGCCTCTTTGGCAACATCGTCGCCGCAGCGGTCAAGGCCACAGAGGGCACCGATATCCCGGTCACCGTGAAAATGCGCGTGGGCATCGACGAGGATCACCACACGCACCTCGACGCCGGCCGCATTGCGGTGGAAGAAGGGGCGTCGGCAGTCGCGCTCCACGGCCGTACCGCCGCGCAACGCTACTCGGGCCATGCGGACTGGAATGAAATTGCGCGCCTTAAGGAGCACTTGGCCCATACCGGTATCCCTGTCTTGGGTAACGGCGATATCTTCAAGGCCACGGATGCCCGCGCCATGATGGAACAAACGGGCTGCGACGGCGTCGTCGTAGGGCGAGGTTGTCTGGGTCGTCCTTGGCTCTTTGCGGAGCTCTCCGCCCACCTTCGTGGCGAGCCGGTGCCGGCCGAGCCCACGTTGGGTGAGGTCACGCAGATTATGATTCGCCACGCAGAACTGCTGGCGCAGCACGAGGGCGAGGACCAGGCCAGCCGCGATATCCGCAAGCACATCGGCTGGTACCTACGCGGTTTTCCCGTGGGAGGTCAGGTCCGTGCTGGCCTGTCCCGCGTGAACTCCCTCGACGCTCTCCGGGAGCTGCTCGAGCCGTGGGCTGATTCGCCTGCGCTTGCCGACGACGCCGATGGCGCCCGCGGACGCCAGGGATCCCCCGCCAAAGTGGTCCTTCCCGAGGGGTGGCTCGACGATCCGGAGGATGCAACCGTGCCGGAAGGCGCGGAGATTATGCATTCCGGCGGCTAGCCACGAAAATCCCCTTTTTGTGTCGCTCGACAGGCACTAGACCAAATGTTCAGCTAAAGTACGTGACATGCGCGCTGCCTACCGTGAACAGTTGGACAACTTTGCCCATGACCTCATCATCATGAGCACTGCGGTTCATAAGCTGATGACTCTTGCCTCTCAGGCATTAATCGAATCCTCCCTGCAACCAGCCGAAGAGGCCTTGTCGTTGCGCGATGAGTTGGATGAAGTCCGCTCGCGCTGCGAAGACCGTGCGGTGTCCCTTCTGGCCTTGGAAAACCCGATGGCCAAGGATCTGCGCCAGGTCATCGCATCCATCTATATTGTGGAAGATTTTTACCGCATGGGCCGCTTGTCTCAGCACATTGCCACCAGCGCCCGCCGCCGCCACCCTGAATCAGTTGTTCCGCCAGACATTATGGGCTATTTCGAGGAATACGCCCGCCTCGTTCTCGACATGTCCTTAGGCCTCAAAGACATCCTTATCACCCGCGATCCGGAGCTGGCGCTCCGTTTGACCGAGGACGACGACGCCGTCGATGACATCAACCAACACCTGCTTCGTATGTTGACGCAGCGGGAGTGGAAAGGAACGGTGCGCCAGGCCGTGGAAACCTCGCAGCTTTCGCGCTACTACGAGCGATTCGCCGATCATTGCGCAGCAGCTGCCGGCCGCATCATTTACCTGGCAACGGGTTTGGACCCCGACCGCTACATGCGCAAGCGCGATCAGGAGCAACGAGAGGCAGAGCTGGAGGCCCGCATGGCGGAGCTGGAGCGCCAGTTTCACCGCTAGCCCCTACCGCTCGCCACACCTAGCGCACAGTGCATGCACAAAGCCGGCACCTCTTCTAGACCTTTAGAAGAGGTGCCGGCTTTCGGCGCTGTCAGTGTTTAGCCGAAGCGCATGTTTAGCCGAAGCGGCCAGAGATGTAATCCTCGGTATCCTTCTTTGCGGGGTTTTCGAAGATCTTCGTGGTGTCATCGAACTCCACCAGGTGGCCAGGACGGCCGGTGGCTTCCAGGGAGAAGAAGCCGGTCTTGTCCGACACGCGGGCTGCCTGCTGCATGTTGTGGGTAACGATAACGATGGTGAAGTTTTCCTTCAGCTCATGGATCAGGTCCTCCACAGCCAAGGTGGAAATCGGGTCGAGCGCCGAGCAGGGCTCGTCCATCAGCAGGACTTCCGGCTCCACGGCAATCGCGCGAGCAATGCACAGACGCTGCTGCTGTCCGCCGGACAGGCCGCCGCCCGGCTTGTCCAGGCGGTCCTTAACCTCATCCCAAAGGTTGGCGCCGCGCAAGGACTTCTCGGCGACTTCCTTCAGCTTCTTCTTGTTCTTCTCGCCGGACAGCTTCAGGCCGGCAACAACGTTATCCTCAATGGACATCGTCGGGAACGGGTTGGCCTTCTGGAAGACCATGCCGATGGTGTTGCGAACGGAAACCGGATCGACCTTGGGCCCGTAGATGTTCTGGCCGTCCAGGAGAATCTCACCCTTGACATAAGCACCAGGGATGACCTCGTGCATGCGGTTCAGGGTGCGCAGGACTGTGGACTTACCACAACCGGAAGGGCCGATGAAGGCAGTCACGGCCTTCGCCGGGATCTGCATGTTGACGTTCTGTACGGCGTGGAAGTCACCGTAGTAGATGTTCACGTCGTTGAGCTCAAGCTTGGACATGAGTAGTGCTCCTATGGGGTAGGTAGAAAGTGAATACGGTTACTTCTTGACGGAGAACTTCGCCGAAACGATGCGCGCGCCAATGTTGAGAATCGCGATGAGGAGAACCAACGTAAGGGCGGCACCCCACAGCTTGTCCAAGACGGCCGGATCAGCGCCGGACTTGTACATATCCAGCATCATCAACGGCAACGAGGACTGCGTACCCTTGAGTGCGTCCCAGTTGATGGAGGAGGTGGAGCCCACCAACACCAGCACCGGCGCGGACTCACCCATGATGCGGGCCACGGCCAACATGATGCCGGTGACGATGCCGGACAGTGCAGTCGGTAGAACGATGCGTGCGATGGTCTTCCACTTCGGCACACCGAGAGCATAGGAAGCCTCACGCAGATCCATCGGGACCACGCGGAGCATCTCTTCGGTATTGCGGACCACAATCGGAATCATCAGGAGCACGAGCGATAGCGCCACCGCCATACCGGAACGCTTGAAGCCGAACAGAGTAATCCACATGGCGAAGATGAACAGGGCCGCAACAATGGAAGGCACACCGGAGAGGATGTCCACCATGAAAGTAGTAAGGCGGCTGAGCGTTCCACCGCGGGAGTACTCCACCAGGTAAATCGCGGTGAAGATGCCGATCGGAACGGAAATGACGGTCGCGATGACGGTCTGCACAAAGGTACCGATAATAGCGTGGAGCGCACCGCCGCCGGCCTCGGTATCAAGGATTCCGCGCTGGGAGTGGGTCCACCATTCGGGGTTCAGGATAGCGCCCGAACCGCGAGAAATGAGCTCAAAGAGAACCCACAACAGCGGGATCATGGCGATGATCATCGTTGCCCACACGAGAACGGTGGCAACAGTATTGGTGGTCTTTCGGCTCGAGGAGATATCCAGGAAGGTCGGGCCGGAAGATGCCGGGACAGAGTTGGAAGTTGTAGTCGTAGTCATCTCTGAGCCCTCCTTACTTGCTCTTCACGATGGAACGGGCAATAGCGTTGACCAAGAAGGTCAGAAGGAACAGCATGAGGCCTGCGGCGATATACGCACCGGCACGCATCTCATTACCGAACTCAGCAGCCGCCAGGGCGATGGCCGTTGCGAAGGTGGTACCGCCGTCGAACAGCGAGAAGCGGAAGTCCACCAGCGGGGAGACAACCATGTACAGCGCCATGGTCTCACCCAGCGCACGGCCCAGTCCCAGCATCGAGCCGGCGATGTAGCCGGACATACCGAAAGGAAGGACCGTCATGCGGATAACTTCCCAGCGGGTGGCGCCGAGTGCCAAGGCGGACTCGATCTGACCGGGAGGGGTCTGCACAAAGACTTCGCGGGCGGTGGCAGCGATGATCGGCAGGATCATCACCGCCAGAACAATGCCACCGGTGAGGACGTTGCGGCCCGTCGCAAAGTTCGGGGAGTTGTCGTAGACCTTGAAGAGGAAGAAGCCACCAGCCCAGGAGTGCAGCCAGGTGTAGAAGCCGGACAGCGCAGGGCCGAGCACCTGCCAGCCCCACAGGCCGTACACGATGGATGGCACGGCGGCGAGCATGTCTACCAAGAATCCCAACGGCTTGACCAGCTTGGCCGGCGCGTAATTGGACAGGAAGATGGCAATGCCGAGCGCGACCGGCATCGCGATGATGAGAGCCACGATGGAAATCAAGACGGTGTGACCGAACATGGTCGGTATACCGAACTTCATAGCATCGGTGTCGTTGGTCTCCCAACGGTCACCGTAGGTGAAGAAGCCCAGAATGCCACCCTCATTGACGGACAGAGAAGGAACCGCACGCCAGATCAGGAAGGCCGCAATGGCAGCGATCATCACCGTAATCAGCGTTGCGGACGCAGTGGACAGGAATTCAAAAATGCGATCACCAGGGCGTTTCACACCGGACTTGACGGCGGGCGTAGAGGTGGCGTCCGCCTCGGACGCATGCGCGCTAGGGCGAGTCGCTGAAACGGCATCCTCCTTCACGGACGACGCTGTGGTGAGATTGTTGTCTGCCATGAGACTAGGGAATCCTTTTCAACGGAAACAATGAAAATACGGGACATGCTGCCGCCCCCAAAGCGCTCGTGAAGGGCGGGTTGGGGGCGGAAGTGTGTGTTCAAACGGACACTACGGGGGTTCAAAGAAACCCGCGTAGTAACGCGCTCTTACTGGATAGCCTCGACGGCTGCCTTCAGGCGATCCAGGTGGTCACCGGAAACCGGGATGAAGCCTGCCTTCTCCAGTTCCTCGGACTGATTGTCCAGGACGGTGTTGAAGAAGGCCTTCACCAGAGCGGAGGTCTCCTCGTCGTAGCCAGCGGAGCAGACGATGTTGTAGGTGGTCAGGATGAGCGGGTAAGCGCCCTCATCCTTGGAAGCAAAGAGCTTGTCGGAGTCAACGACCATGTCGTGCTCGGAGTTGGTCTCCTTGAAAGCGAGGTGGTCGAGAGCGACACCGACGGACTCAGAGCTGAGCTCAACCGGGCCGTTGCCGAAGTCAATCTTGGCAATCTTGACGCCATCGGCTTCCTTCTGGTGAGCGTAGCCAGCCTCAACGTAGGTGATGGCGCCCTCGATGGAGGCAACCTGGTCAGCCACACCGGAGGAACCGTTAGCACCCTCACCAACAGAATCCGGGAACTGCTTGCCTTCGCTGTCCCAGTTGCCGGTAGCGGACTTCAGGAACTTCTGGAAGTTATCGGAGGTACCGGACTCATCAGAGCGGAAGATAACGGTGATGCTCTTGTCCGGAAGGTCGGTGCCCTCGTTCTCAGCCTTGATGGCGTCATCGTTCCACTTGGTGATCTCGCCCTTGAAGATCTTGGCGAGGGTTTCGGTGGAGAGGTTGACCTCGGTGTCACCCAGGTTGTAGGCGATGGCGACGGGGCCAATGGTCGTCGGCAGGTGCCATGCGTCGTTGCCACCGCAACGCTCCTTGGCGGCCTCAACCTCGCCCTTATCTTCCTTCAGAGCGGAGTCAGAACCGGCGAAGTCAACGGTGCCGCCGTTGAAAGCCTTCACACCAGCGCCGGAGCCGGAAGAAGTGTAGGAGAAGTTAGCATCCGGGTATGCCTCCAGGAATGCCTTCTCAAAGACGGACATAGCGGACTTTTGGGAGGATGCGCCCTCACCAGAGAGGTCGCCGGAAACCTCTGCCCCATCGGAGCCGCCTTCAGCGGAGCCAGATTCGTTGGACTCAGAGCAGGCAACGAGAGCGGTGGAGGTGGCGGCGACGATGCCGAAGATAGCGGCGGTGCGCTTGAAGTTGCGGATCACGGGAAACCTTTCCGGTGCGGATACAAGAGAATGATTGTCCGAGCAAATCGCCCTCTACTCTTCTTTGAGCGATCTTCTTGAGACGAGCGCGATTAACTCACGTGTTGTAAAGCTATACAGGGCGGGTTAACCCCACAGGGATCAAGAGATGAACAATCGGTGAACTTGTACCAAAAGCCGGTGAGGCTAGTCACTTTTCGCCCAGACGCAGTGTTCCTCAGCGATGCCAAAGCCCAAACGCTCGTAGGCCTTTACCGCCGGAGCGTTATCAGCCTCGACATACAAAATGACCTTGTCCGCGCCTTTAGCCGCCATGCGCTGCAGCCCAGCGCTCAGCAGCGGTCCACCGAGCCCGCGCCCGCGATAGTCCTCACCCAATCCCACAACATAGACCTCACCGAAGGCTGGGGTAGCCTCGTCGTGCCACTTCAGCCAGTGGAAGCCGGCCATTACCGGGCGGTCGTGGGAGTCATTCGAAGAATCCCACAGGAAAAGCACGTCGGCAGGATCGAACCACTCTGCCTCCATCCCGCGGTGCAGACGCTCCAGATCCCAGCCTCCTTGTTCCGGGTGCCACGAGAAGGCCTCGTTGTTCGTGCGTACCCATTCCGACTCGACGTGCTCACGCCCGAAACGCTCCACCGACTCTGTGTACGTATATATCTCTAGCTCTTCTACCGTTGCCGGCGCATCCTCGGCCGCGCGCAAGTCCTTCCCTTCAATCGCCATGACAAGCAGGCGCCTGACGACGTCCAACTCGTTGCGCTTCGCCAGCGCTTGCGCAGCGGGAAGATTGCCATGGGCCCAGATTTGGGGGGAGGTTGGGAGGGCGTCGACAAGCGCCTGCCCTACCCCTCGCCCACGGTGGTCCATGCCAACAAATAGCTCTACAGTCTGCCCATCGAGGGCAGCCACGCCAGCTACCGCACCATCCTCAATTGCGAGAAGATGATGGTGCCCAAGGCGTTCATCCCTGAGCCCTAAAAGAAACTGCTCGGAGAGGGGCGCAACGCCGTCGTGAGCTTCAGCAGCAGTGGCCAGCTCCTCCACGCGCTGGGCCACATCTGGGTTCTGTGGCAGAGTCTTGGTCTCAATATTCATGCTTCCCACCCTACGTGCGGTAGTAATAGAGGGGTGACTGTCATCTACCTCAACCGCACTGCCGTACGCCTTGCCGCCGTTGCGGGTGTGGCCCTGACAGCATGGCTGGCGGATTCAGCGGTGGCGATGCACGCGGAACACACCGTGGCCCAGAAAGCAAAAGCCAGCTCCCAGTTGGAAAACACCCCGAATGTCTACATCGGCGGCGTCCCCTTCTCCCTTGCCGCGCTAACCAAAGAGATTCCATACCTGGAGGTCAACTCCTCCGACGTGGAAGTTCCGAAACTCGGCATGGTCAATGCCTCCACAACGCTGCGCGACATCACAATTGACCCCGAGCAACTCTTCAGCGGCGAACTGGAAGGCTCACCGGTATCCACCTATACGCGCAGTATCAACCTCGACGGAGTGGCCTTGGGCCGCATGCTGGGTATTACTGACCTCTCCATTGCCAACCCCGATAATATGTCCCCTACCGGCGGGCCCTCCGCCGAGGCTGAGCTCACCGGCACGCTGCCGGGGGATGCCACCAAGTCCACCGCGACGGTGACACTGCGCCTCGTCGGCACAGAGTTTCGCATGAGTGTCTACGGGACGGATGACGAACGCTTGAAAAAGGCTTTCGGCCTGGTCTTGGACACACGCCAACTCCCGTTGCCTTCTCAAGCCACCTCCGTGAAACTACACGGCGGCTCCATCACCTTCGAGGTACAGCGACGCAACATTACGCTGAAAACGGCACAGCTCTCCCCGCTGGAGATCGATGGTTCGGAGGAGAAGGCCGTCGAGGATGCCGCGCAAAAAGCGCAAGACACCGCCAACGAAGTGGGCAGCGCGCCGACGACGCCGCCGAGCTGGCGCCAAAACAGGCAGAACTAAGCCGATGCAAAACTAAGCCGACGGTGCACCAGCGGTACCCGCACCGCAGACTTGTTACTACCGCCGGCTACTTAATACGGATGAGATCTCGCAGGACTCGGCGGAAGCTGCGGTGAATGGGCGGGGCTGGGTCGATGGGAGCAAAGACTTCCAGCGCGTCTGCTTCCGACTCCAAGTGCACCTCCGTAAAGGTGCCTTCCGACTCCCCGTCCGCTTGGAAGCGGTGCGGCTTGGGGCAGACCAGGTCCACCTCAACGGCATCCTCAAAATGCAGCGTGCGGGCATCCGTGACCTTATTCAACCAGTGACGGTGATCCACGCCGAACAGGTGGAGAACGCCCACGAGACCATCAATCCCGCCGAGGTCCGACACACCAAAAAGGCCAAGCCCCTGATCGAAGGAATTGCGCGGATTAGTCACCACCGGCAGCGGCCCCAGGAAGGTCCACGGGTTGGTGTTGGAGGTGAACATGACGGGAACGTCATCGGCCGCGAAGGTTTCGCCCGAGCTCGAGCGCGCACGCACATTAATGCGCGGTGGGCGGATGCGGGCGCGCTGATAGGCCTGAAAGGCCACCGCCAGGTAGCGCAGCGGGGTGGCTGAAAAGCCCATCTCCCGTGCACGGTCCACGCGAGCCAGCACGTCTGCATCCAGCCCGAAACCAGCATTGACCGCAAACCACCGGTCATTCCACATACCCAACGACACGGTGCGGCGGGTGTTTCGCTCCAGCATCCTAGCCAGCACGTGTGCAGCCTCGACAGGGGTATTGGGGAAACCAAGGGCGCGAACGAAGACGTTTGCTGAACCAGTAGGGATCACCGCTAGCGCCGGGATCTCCTGGGGGCTAGGGCGCTGTGCGGAATTCGCCGGGCCGAGCAACCCGTTGACGATCTCATTGACCGTGCCATCGCCGCCGAAGACCAGGATGACGTCAAAGTCCTCCCGGGTCATACCGCGCACCATGTCTTCCGCGTGGCCCGGGTAGTGCGTGAAGCGAGCGAGCAGCTGCAACCCATCCACCTCCCGAATGACGGGCAAAACCTCTCGGAAGAGAGCCGCATTCTGGCTCGTAGAATTAGGGTTTGAAATCAGCAAAGCGCGCATGGCTCCCTAGACTACTGGAGCCTAGTGGTTTCCGCGGCGCTGCCACGACTACGCTGGGGCAGCATGAGCGAACAGACAAATAGCGAGAAAAACACGGAAAACACCCACCCGGAGAACACCAAGGTAGACGGCAACGCGGCCGTCAACCAGGCAGCGGAGGCATGGAAGGATGCAGCCTCCCGCAACATTCCCACCGTTGATGTAGCAGATAATCCCCTGCCGGATGAGACGGCGAACTTGCGCCAGGGCCCGTCGCTGCACGATGGTCTGCTCGGGCTTCTCCCCCTCGTCGGTGTATGGCAAGGGGAAGGCCAAGCCCACAGCACCGACGGTGAACAGTACGCCTTTGGCCAGCAGCTCATCATCGCCCACGACGGTGAGAATTACCTGACCTATACGTCCCGCACCTGGAAGATTGATTCCGAGGGCAACCCGGTTGGCCCCGATGTCCGCGAGTCCGGGTTCTGGCGCATCTCACTCAAGGACGAGATTGAGATGACCTATACCTCGTCCAACGGCATCAACGAAATCTTCTATGGTTCGCTGTTTAACGAGCGCGCCTGGCAGCTCGAGTCCGCGTCCACGATGGTCACCGAAACCGGCCCCGCCAACCTCGGCCCCGGCAAGCGCATGTATGGCCTCATGCCGAACAACAACCTCGGCTGGGTGGATGAGCGGCTTGTCGACGGCGAAATGCGCCCTTACATGTCCGCCGAGCTCACCCGTGTGGCTGGCTAACTAGCAATGCGGCGAAGTTAGCGTGCCAGGGCGGCGTCGATCAGCGCGCGTATCTTCTCCGCGTTCGCCGGCGCCTTGAGCTTCTTTTCATTCAGGCGCGTCACACGCACCGCAGTGCGCACCGAGGAGACGAGCCACACTGAGTCAGCCTCCTCGAGGTAGCGCAGATTCAGCTCCTTCGCCTTGCAGCGATATCCCTGTTCAGAGGCATACTCAAAAAGCGCAGCTTGCGTGGTGCCAGGCAGTATTCCCTTGCCCGCCGGAGTGCGCAGCTTTGTACCCTTGACCGCCACCACGGTGGAGGTGGCCCCTTCCAAGACCAGCCCCGTATCGGGATCGGTAAAAATCACATCATCAAATCCACGCTCGCGGGCCAGGCGCAGCGTGGCCATCGTGGCCGCATAATTCAGCGTCTTCGCCGGCAACTCTTCCGCCACCTGCCACAGACGCGGCGTGCTCATCACCTTGACGCCGGTATCACGCTGCGCCACAACGTCATCCGGAATCTCCTGAACCACCACCCATGCCGTGGGCACCCCAGTCGAGGCCCGCCCGCGGGTATAGGTCCACGTGCACTTGGCCTCTCGCGCTAAACCGTCCTCGCCTTCCCCGGCGGCGGGACCACAATAGTCCGCGATGGCCAGCTCGGTGGCTTCTTTCCACTTGTGGATGGGTGGCTCCGGAAGATCGAGAGCACGCGCGGAATGCCGGAAGCGCTCCGCGTGGCGATGAAAATTGGCCGCCTTGCCGTCACGCACGAGGAGGGACTCGAAGATACCATCACCGCGTGTGACCGCAGCATCGTCCCAATAGACCAACGGTAGGTTCGGCATATGACGCCGCACCGACCCTCCAAACGGTTCCACGACGTAGATGACCGGCTCTTTCCTACGCTGAAGGCTCATAGACCCGATTATGCCCTACCATCGGAGGGCGTGAGTTATACTTCGCCACTTCTTTCCCGGCCCGGGGCCGCTGAGTTCCAGGGCACCACGCTTGTCGACGTCTCCGGTATCCCCTGGCATTACGGCAACCCCCTCGTGGAGCAGCGCGCGGTGGAGACAGGTTCCGCCATCATCGACCGTTCCCAACGCCGGGTCATTGCCGTTTCCGGGCCCGATGCCCGGGCTTTCCTGCACAACCTCCTGAGCCAGAAGCTCGATGACGTGGACGCCGGATTCTCTGCCGGCGCCCTTGATCTAGACATGCAGGGCCACGTCCTACACCACATCGACCTGTCCTTCGACGGGGAAACCTTCTACCTCGATGTGCCACCGGCCCAGTTCGAATCTTTGCGGGACTTCCTCACCGCCATGATTTTCTGGTCCCAGGTCACCGTGAAGGAAGCGGACGCGGCGATCATCACCGTGCTGGGCAAGCCGCTACAGAAGCCTTCCAGCGCCGTGATGGAGCGCTGCGTGCACTGGCCGGGCTGCCCGCGCCAGGATTTCCTCGTGCCGCGGGGTGAGCTGGAGACAGCAGTCGCAGAGTTGGAAAAGCAGGGCGGAAGTTTAGCGGGGCTCATGGCCTACACCGCTGAACGAGTGCGCGCACGCGAACCAGAATTGGCCGCTGACCTCGATGCGAAAACCATCGCCCACGAGGTTCCCCAGTGGATCCGACGCAGCGATGATAACCCCGCGTTCGTCCACTTGGAGAAGGGCTGCTATCGCGGGCAGGAGACGGTCGCGCGCGTAGAGAACCTCGGGCGCTCTCCGCGCTTATTGGTCATGCTGTACCTCGATGGCTCCGCTCCGGAGCTCCCCGTAAGCGGAGCGGATATTTCACTTGGGGGACGGCGCGTCGGCAAGCTCGGCACCGTGGTCGAGGATTGCGATTACGGCCCCATCGCGCTTGGTCTAGTGAAACGCAGCGCCCTCAACCACGGGGATCTGAGCATTGGTCCAGTGGCGGCATCGGTCGAGCCGGACTCCATCCCCGCCGACGAGGGCCCCAAGGCCGGACGCGCCGCTGTGGACCGGCTGCGCGGAAAATAGTGGCGAAATGCACACTGCCCGTTGGCCGCGGGCTAGCGCACTTTTCCACGCACCACTGGGGGGTAGTTCGGAATTTTTTCTTCACACAGGCTATGGTGTCTTACAGGAACATACACATATCTGACTAAGACGATGGGGCGGCCAAGAATCCCTGGACCGCCCTACACACCTCAAGGGGGTCATGCACATGGGACGCGGACGCGCAAAGGCAAAGCAGACCAAAGTTGCACGCCAGCTGAAGTACAATTCGCCCGAGATGGATCTGGATTCGCTCCAGCGTGAGCTCGCCTCACAGAACTCCAAGCGTTCCCACGATGAGGACGAAGACCAATACTCGGAGTACGCGGATTACGAGGACTACGCAGATCGCTGGGACTCGGATGAGTGGGATGAGGATGATTCCGACGCGCGCTAGGCGCGCGAGTCACTGTCCCACCCTGTACATCACTTAAGCGAAAGGCCGGAGCCGTCTCCCCCTCTTCTTAAGGGGAAGCGCCTCCGGCCTTGTTCCTTTTCTCAGGACTTAGAACCCTGGGTGCTCGCCGGTCATGACAACGCGCGGCTCGCCCTCTTCGGCAGCACGAACGGTGCCCAGTTCCCACGCCTCCACGTGGCGGGCGGTCATCATAGCCAATGCTCGCTCGCGATCCTCCGGCGCAACGACGGCGATCATGCCAACGCCCATGTTGAAGGTCTTCTCCATCTCCTCGAGGGCAACCTTGCCCACCGAAGAAATGGTCTTGAAGATCTGGCCCGGAGTCCACGTCGAGCGGCTCACCTCAGCGCTCAGGCCCTCCGGGATGACGCGCTCTAGGTTTCCGGCAAGGCCGCCTCCGGTGACGTGGCAGAAGGTAGACACCGCGCACTCCGATGTCAGCGCCAGGCAGTCCTTGGCGTAGATGCGGGTAGGCTCCAGAAGTTCCTCGCCGAGGGTGCGACCTAAGTCCTCCATGTAGCCGTCGAGCGGCAGACCCGCCTGCTCCAGGAGCACGTAGCGCGCCAAGGAGTAGCCGTTGGAGTGCAGGCCGGAGGACTTCATGGCGATGAGAACGTCGCCTTCGCGCACCTTGTCCGGGCCGAGCAGCTCATCAGCCTCTACAACGCCAACCGCAGTAGCGGAGACATCGTATTCATCCTTGCCCATCACCCCTGGGTGCTCGGCGGTCTCGCCGCCGAGGAGCGCTGCACCAGCCTGGACGCAGCCCTCAGCAATGCCCTTAACAATCTCCGCTACCTTTTCCGGCACTACCTCGCCCACGGCGATGTAGTCCTGCAGGAAGAGCGGCTCAGCGCCGCACACGACAAGATCGTCCACGCACATGGCGACGAGGTCGATGCCGATGGTGTCGTGCTTGTCCATGGCTTGGGCCACAGCCAGCTTGGTGCCTACTCCATCAGAGCCAGCCGCAAGGACCGGTTCTTTGTACTCCCCCAACTTGAATAGGCCGGCGAATCCGCCGAGCCCGCCGATAACCTCGGGGCGGGTGGCGCGCTTGGCGTGGGGGGTGATTAGCTCTACTGCGCGGTCGCCTTCCTCAATGTTGACGCCGGCGGCAGCATACGTGTTCTCGCTCATGAGTGACTTAGTCCTTATTCGTTAGTTGTCGTCGAGCCCTGCAGGGTGCGCACGGCCTCAGCATTGGGGTTTCCGGCAGGCAGTCCGAGTGGGTACTTACCGTCGAAACATGCGCAGCACAGTTCGTTGCGCGGCTGTTGAGTAGCCGCCACCATCTCATCGGTGGAGACAAATCCCAGCGAATCCGCGCCAATCGCGGTGCAAATGGTCTGTGCTACCTCTTCCGGATCATCGGAAGGGTTGGCGTTGGCAATGAGCTCGCCTGGGGAGGCGAAGTCGATGCCGTAGAAGCACGGCCACTTCACCGGCGGGGAGGCGATGCGCACGTGGACTTCGGCAGCACCGGCTTCCCGCAACATCCGGATCAGCGCGCGCTGCGTGTTACCACGCACGATTGAATCATCCACCACGACGATGGACTTGCCTTCAATGACCTCCCGCAGCGGGTTGAGCTTGAGGCGAATGCCCATCTGGCGCTGGGACTGCGTGGGCTGGATGAAGGTGCGGCCCACATAAGAGTTCTTCACCAAGCCGTGCGCGAAGGTCAGCCCGGATTCGCGGGCATAACCGACGGCAGCCGGGTTGCCGGACTCGGGAACGGGGATCACCATGTCCGCATCGGGTGCCGGGTACTGGCGCGCTAGGCGCCGCCCAATTTCCACGCGCGTGGCGTTGACAGAACGGCCCTTGATATTCGTATCGGGCCGAGCTAGATAGACATATTCAAAGACACAGCCATGGCGCTTGGTCTCGGCGAAGCGCTCGGAGCGGATTCCGGTCTCATCGATGGCAACGAGCTCGCCCGGTTCGATCTCCCGGATAAACTGCGCGCCGACGATGTCGAGCGCACAGGTCTCACTGGCTACCACCCAGCCGGTAGTGAGGCGGCCGAGGGCAAGCGGACGCACGCCATGTGGGTCACGCGCCGCATACAGGGTGTGCCCGTCCGTAAAGGTCAGGCAGTATGCACCCTTCACCGTGGGCAACAATTGCAGGGCCGAATCAAAGACGGTGTTGTCCTCGTTGACGCCGTCCGCCAACAAGATGGACAAGCACATGGAATCCGAGACGGACTCTTCCTGCGGCTTGATCAGCCCACGCCGCACGGCCTCTGCGCGCAGTTCCAGGTAATTTACTAGGTTTCCGTTGTGGCCGAGCGCGATGTCAACACCGCTGGGCGACGTCCCGAACATCGGCTGCACATTCGACCATTCCTTGCCGCCTGCAGTGGAATAACGCGTATGGCCGACGGCCACGTTTCCATGCAGCGAGCTCAGGATGGATTCATCGAAGACATTGGAGACAAGGCCCATTTCCTTAAAGACGACGATGCGATCATCATCGCCCACCGCGATACCGGCGGCCTCCTGTCCGCGGTGTTGGAGGGCGAAAAGCCCGAAGTAGGTTAGCTTCGAAACCTCTTCTCCTGGTGCCCAAACACCGAAGACTCCGCATTCTTCGCGGGGTTCCGGATCCAGGCTGGGATCCGTCGACAAGGGCTTAGTCATGCTCTGGACGTGTTCAGCTACCACGGCGCCAATCCTAGCTGTTTGGGCCTGTGAAAACTAACGGAATCACGGGCAAACAGGCTGCGATGTCGTGGGAGCGGGATCCGGAGGCGTCTACGCGGCCAGCGTTAAGCGCCTGCTCCCAGCCAATGACTCCCGTGGCCAGCTGCAACCATGTCAGGGGATCCATCTCCACCACATTCGGAGGGGTACCCCGGGTATGCCGGGGACCAGCGATGCACTGGACTGCCACGAATGGGGGGACCCGCAACTCCACGGAATGTCCCGGCGCGTCCGCCTCCACTAGGCGGGCCGTAGTGCGGGTGGCCTTTGCCAGAGCAGAGCGACCTGGTTTTTCGGTCCTCTCAGGGTCACGGATCCACTCCGCCACCGCTTCGACGGCAGCACGGGTGGTGGCGGCATCAACGGCCTTTTTCATACGCTATGCACACTCCCTGATACTTTGTTATCCATGTCACCAACCATGCCACCAAGCTCCTCGGAAGAAAAGAAGCCTGTCCCGACCGGGAAGTCCCCCTCCATCACGCTGCGGTTTATGGCCGCCCCGACAGATCTCACCATCGCCGGCGCCCAAGGCATTGGCGGCGGTCGCGTTTTGGAATGGATCGATAAGGCCGCCTATGCGTGCGCGGTTCAATGGTCCGGTACCTACTGCGTGACGGCCTACGTGGGCCACATCCACTTCACGCGCCCAATTCCTTCGGGCCACTTGGTGGAGGTACGCTCGCGCATCGCGATGACGGGGCGGTCCTCCATGCACATCGTCAACGAGGTGCTCTCCGCCGACCCGCGCGATGGCATCTTCACGCGCGCCTGCGACTGCCTCGTCATCTTCGTGGCCAAGGACACCGAGACCGGAAAGTCGATGGCCGTTCCGCCGCTCGTTCCGGATTCCACTGAGCACCAGCGCGTATGGGAGGCCGCGGAATCCCGCATCGAGCTGCGCAAAGCCATCGAAGCGGAGATGGAAAAGCAGACTTATGACGGCCCGTCCGACGCTCCCCGCATGGTCAACCGCTTCTTGGCCAAGCCCACCGACGTCAACTGGGGCGGCAACGTCCACGGCGGCACCGCCATGGAATGGATTGATGAGGCGGGTGCCGCCTGCACCATGGAGTGGTCCGGCGAGCACACCGTCGCGGTCTATGCCGGCGGAATCCGCTTCTACCGGCCAATCCATATTGGAGATCTCATCGAGGTGGATGCCCGCATGATGCGCACGGATACCCGCTCGATGCAGATGTCCGTCCACGTGCGCTCGGGCAACCCGCGCGGCGGCCGCGAAAAACTGGAGACCGCCATCCACGCCACAGTCTCCTATATGGCGATGGACGCTGACTGGCAGCCGCTGGCTGCCCGCCAATTCACTCCCCGCACCGAGGAAGACAAGCGCCTCTGGGAGCACGCCGGCATCCTCCGCGGCCTGCGCGGCAAGTACTCCCCGAAGCCACTGGTGGTGGCACCAAAGCACCAACACGTGGATTAGCCGGTGGATGAGCCAGAGGCTCATCCACCGGGCCGCGCCTACTCTAGAGGCTCAACCCGGCACGCCACGTGGAGGGAGCTTGGGTCCTTGGCCTTGCGCAAGGTGACGGTGCGGGCTCCGATCTCACTGTTTGTGGCGACGCTCGGAGCCACAAACACTCCCGTGGTCGCCGGAAGGATGACGGGCTTGTAGAAGTCCGCGCTGATGCGCACAGCACCGGGGAGGGTGCCGTCGAGCACCGACAGCATGCGAGCGTGCGTGTACATGCCGTGCGCGATGGGCGCGGGGAATCCGAAGAGTTTGGCACCCACCGTGGACACGTGAATGGGGTTCTTATCGCCCGATGCCGCGGCATAGACGCGGGTGCTTTCGGGGCTAAATCGCAGCGTTGCCGTAGGCGTTCCCGCCTCATCGCCGGGGAAGTCGAGGAAGCGCTCGGCCTCCGGACGTGTTCTCACTTGGCGCGGGGTGTCCTTCGTAAACTTCGCCCCCTGGCCGAGGAAGACTGATGTCTGGCGCCAGATCTCCTCGCCGCCAACGCTGTACGTGGTCACCATATCGATGACCAACCCTTTGCGGTGCGGGCGCAGGTTTTCCGCGTGCACCGCGATGTCACAGCGCTCGTCGACGCGCAGCGGGCGTTTCTGCTCAATGCGGTTGGACAGATGCACCACGCCCACAGCTGGGAACGGAAAGTCCGGTGCTGCCATGACCTTAATGGCGAGCGGGAAGGCCAGCGCGTAGAGATAGGTAGCAGGCAGCTCGTTGCTCAGCCGCAGGCCCGTGGCCTGGCAGTAGCGAGCCAGGTGCTCGGTGTCGACGCCTACACTGTCGACGCGGTACGCGGTCTGCGGGTCCTCAACCTTGCGCTTGCCCGCCCCCAGCCCGGGGATGGGGACCGCACCCAGCATGAGGCTGCGGTAGAGCGCAGGAAGATCCGGAATCTCGTTGAGTGTGGTGACGTTCATTTAGGCTCCCATGAGGTTCTGACCGCAGACGCGGACGGTGTTGCTGCTCACCGCCGCGGAGGCCGGCGAGGCGAAGAAGGCGACGGTCTCCGCGACGTCGACAGGCAAACCGCCCTGTTGCAGTGAGTTCAGGCGGCGGCCGATCTCGCGCGGCCCGGTCGGCATCGCCGCGGTCATGGCGGTTTCAATAAAGCCCGGCGCCACGGCGTTGATGGTGGAGCCGTTCTCCGCCAACACTGAGCGCAAGGAATCAACGAGGCCAATGATGCCTGCCTTGGTCGTGGCGTAGTTGGTTTGGCCGCGGTTGCCGGAAATGCCAGCCATAGAGGACACACCAATCACTGCAGCACCCGGCGCAAGGGAACCGGATTCCAAGAGGCTTTCGGTAATGCGAACCGGCGCCAAAAGGTTAACAGCAAGAACAGAGTCCCACTGGCCTTCATTCATGTTGGCCAGCAGCTTGTCACGGGTAATTCCGGCGTTGTGGACGATGACGTCAATGGCTCGACCGTGGCGCTCCTGCGCGTGCTGGGCAATCTTGTCCGCAGCTTGGGGGTCGGTGACGTCGAGAGGCAGCGCGGTGCCCTTGACCTTGTTCGCGGTCTTGGCCAAATGCTCGCTGGCCTGCGGAACGTCGATGCAGATGACGCTCGCACCATCGCGCGCCAGCACCTCAGCAATGGTGGCGCCGATGCCACGGGCAGCACCGGTCACCACCGCCAGCCGCCCGTCGAGCGGCTGCTCCCAGTTCTGCGCTTCGCCATTGGCTGCGGGTGAATCGTGTCCCTGGGCGCTGACGCGCACAACCTGCCCGTCCACGAAGGCCGACTTGCCAGAAAGGAAGAAGCGGAGCGTGGACTCCACCTCTGCGGTGGCAGCAGGGTCTGCCCAGACCAGGTTCACGGTACCGCCCTTGCGCATTTCCTTGGCCAGGGAACGGGTGAACCCTTCGAGTGCACGGGCGGCAATGCGGGCGTCGATAGTGTCCGCAGCTTCCGGGGTGGTACCGATGACCACCAAGCGCGCGCACGGCAGAAGGTTGCGCATCTGCGGGTTGAAGAAGTCATAGAGCTCACGCAGCTGCTCTGGGGTCTCCAGGCCGGTGGCGTCGAAGACGAGGGCGGCCCGCTTCGCCTCCGCGGAAGCATTGATGACCTGGTAGTCCACGGCTAGCTGAGAACTCAGAAACTCAGCGATGCGCCCCTGGCCGCCAATGACGATGGGGCCATCGAGCGCTGGTTCCCCAGCCTTGTGGCGGCGCAGGGGATGACCTTGGGGTACTCCTGCTTTGGCGGCGAGCGGTGAGTTGATGAGCTTCTCAGCAATTGTGACGTTCGGCATAGGCTGGCATGTTCCTTTCTCGATTCTTCACAACCTTGCGAGCTTTGTTGAGCTGGTTGCAAGGTTAGTTAATTGAGTGATAGAACTAACAATATCACTTTAGTTGTGACGCGAAACGAACAGCCGGGTTGCTACCCCCCCCCTCCCGCTGGGATGATTCGCACGAGACCACTCGCGAAGGAGCTTTTTAATGACCAACCCCCCGCACCGCGTAGCCATCCTGGGTGGCAACCGCATCCCATTTGCTCGTTCCAATAAGCAGTACGCCCACGCGTCCAACCAAGACATGCTCACCAGTGCGCTGGATGGACTCGTCGCACGCTACGGGCTTCACGACGAACGTCTCGGCCTCGTCGCCGCCGGCGCTGTGCTCAAGCACTCCCGCGATTTCAACCTCACCCGCGAGGTCGTTCTAGGCTCCGCCCTGGACTCCACAACCCCCGCCATCGATGTACAACAGGCCTGCTGCACTTCTCTTGCGGCAGCTATCCACGTCGGCGATGCCATCGCCCAAGGTCGCATCTCCGCCGGCATCGCGGGCGGAACGGACACCACCTCGGATGCCCCGCTGGCCGTTAATGACACGCTGCGCCGCACGCTGCTCAACCTCACCCGCGCCAAGACGGCCGCTCAGCGCGCCCAGCTCATAGGCTCTATCCGCCCCTCACAGCTGGCCCCGGAACAGCCACAGAACGGTGAGCCGCGCACCGGACTCTCCATGGGTGAGCACGCCGCCATCACCGCCCGCGAACTGAGCATCGGCCGCGAGGCCCAGGATGAGTTGGCACTCGCCTCCCACCAGAACCTCCACAAGGCTTGGGAGGAGGGCTTCTTTGAAGACCTCACCACGGGCTTCCTCGGCGTCAACCGCGATACCAATCTGCGCCCGGATTCCTCCTTGGAGTCCTTGGCCAAGCTCAAGCCGGTCTTTGGCAAGCGCGATGCTGAGCAACACGGCACGCAGGCCACGATGACCGCAGGCAATTCCACGCCGCTGACCGACGGCGCCTCCGTCGCCCTGCTGAGCTCCGAGGAATGGGCGGCCGAGCACAACATTGAGCCCCGCGCCTTCCTCGTGGACTCGGAGACCGCGGCCGTCGACTTTGTCCACGGCCCCGACGGCCTACTCATGGCCCCCACCTACGCGGTTCCGCGCCTGCTCGAGCGCAACAACTTAAGCCTGCAAGATTTCGATTTCTACGAGATCCACGAGGCCTTCGCCTCCCAGGTCTTGGCCACCTTGTCCGCATGGGAGGACGAGACCTACTGCCGCGAGCGCCTCGGATTGCAGTCCGCATTAGGCCCCATCGACCGCACCAAACTCAACGTCAAGGGCTCCTCCCTGGCCGCCGGCCACCCCTTCGCCGCCACCGGCACCCGAATCCTCGCCACCACCGCCAAGATTCTCGAAGAAAACGGCGGCGGACGGGCCCTCATTTCCATCTGCGCCGCCGGCGGTCAGGGCGTCGCGGCCATCGTCGAACGTTAAGAAAAGCCTCCCAGAAAGGACCACTCATGCCACTGACCAAGTCTTCCGCTGACAAAAAGTCCATCTCCCCGGAGCTCAACAACCAGGCCTCCACCGACGCCCCCAAGGCCGAGGCCCGCAGCCCACACCGCCTGCCCACCACCCCGAAGCCTGCTGTTGCCACCGAACTTGCCGCGCTTCTTGACGGCCCCCACGCCGCCTTCCGCCAGGAGCTGCGCACCTTCCTCAACGATCCTTCGCTCTTCCCAAACCCGGATCTACCCATGGCGGAGCAGCGCCAACACACCTTTGAGAACCTCTCCAAGGTTCGTGACTTCGGCGGATTCAACCACGGCCTGCGCCGCGCCAACGGCGGTGCCGGCAAGCCAAATCTCTCCACCTTCACCCTCGAAGGCTTGGCGTGGGTCGACGGTTCGCTGGCGATTAAGTCCGGTGTGCAATGGGGCCTGTGGGGCGGTGCGCTGGATCAGCTAGGCACTGAGCGCCACCTCGAGTGGGTTAAGAAGGCCGCCAGCCTGGAGTTGCCGGGCTGCTTCGCCATGACTGAGCGCGGCCATGGTTCCGATGTGCAATCCCTCGAGACCACCGCCACCTTCGACCCGGAGACCGATGAGTTCATCATCAACACCCCCTCCGATTCCGCGGTGAAGAACTACATCGGCAACGCCGCCAAGGACGGCCGCGCGGCCATCGTCTTCACCCAGCTCATCACCCCGGACAGCGATGGCCGCTCCCACGGCGTCCACGCCATCATCGTCCCCATCCGCGATGAAGAAGGCAACGAGCTGCCAGGCGTTACCTTGGGTGATCATGGCCACAAGGGTGGTTTGGTGGGCGTCGACAATGGCACCCTGCGCTTCGACAACGTCCGCGTGCCGCGCGAGAACCTACTCAACCGCTTCGCCGATGTGGATGAGAACGGCAAGTACTCCTCCCCCATCGAGTCGAAGAATGCTCGCTTCTTCACCATGCTGGGCACGCTTATCCGCGGCCGCATCGGCGTATCCGGCGCAGCGGGCGCGGCCACCGAGGCTTCCCTGGACATCGCCATCCGCTACGCCAACCGCCGCCGCCAGTTCGAGGGCGCGACCGGCGCCGAGAAGCGCCTCATCGAACACCGCCAGCACCGCCGCCGTCTGCTCATTCCGCTGGCCCGCACCTACGCGCTGCACCTGCTCTACAACCAGATTCTGGAGCGCTACCAGGAGCAAAACGATCAGCACGAGGCTGGAACATGGTCTGTGACGGAGCCGACCGAGGAGCAGAAGTTTGCCTCCCGCGAGATGGAGTCCCTGGCAGCAGCCATCAAATCCGCGCAGACCCAGCACGCCACCCGCACCATCCAAGAGTGCCGCGAGGCCTGCGGCGGTGCCGGCTACATGTCCGAGAACCGCCTGACTACCTACCGTGCCGATTCCGATGTCTTCGCCACCTTCGAGGGCGATAACACTGTGCTCATTCAGATGGTGGGCAAGAACCTTCTCACCGCCTATGGTCGTGCGATGAATGACATGAGCCCGTGGGACACCGTGAAGTACGCAGCCACCACCGCCACCGAAGTGGTTCGCCGCCGCTACGGGTTCACCACCCGTCTGCAGGGGCTGGTGGACCGCGTGAATCCTTCAGAAGCCTCGCTTTTCGACGCCACCTACCAGGCCAAGCTGATCGACGACCGCGCCCAGTCCATCCTCTTCTCCCTCGTGCGCCGCATCCAGCCGGCCCGCAAGGCCGATAAGGTGCAGGCCGCTGCCATCGTGGACCAGTGCCAGGATCACCTCATCGCCGCCGGCTGGGCCCGCGTGGATACCTTGTTGGTCCAGGCCATGATTGAGGCAGAAGAGCGCCTTGAGGAAGGTTCGCTGGCACGCCAGGTCTTCGAGCAGCTGCGCCACCTCTTCGTCTTCGACACCTTGGTTCAGCACGCGGGCTGGTACCAGGAGCATAACCTGATTCCGGCCGGCCGCATGAAGGCCGCCCGCGCTGCTATCAACGACCTCGTCGATTCGCTCGCACCATGGTCCGTCGTACTCGTGGATGCCTTCGGCGTTCCGCCTGAGGTGCACAACATCCCGATGCTCACCGAGGCCGGTGTGGATCCGCTCCACGTGTAGTCACGCCACGCATCTCGAGGGCACTTCCGCCATCTGGCGGGGTGCCCTCCCTGCTTTCGCCCAGTTTTCGGCCACTGTCAGTATCACGCATCTACCATCCACAGACATGACCACTTCACACTCCATGTTCTCTAGTTCCTTCCCACCTTCCGATGATCTCTTAGTTTCCGGCACTCTGCGCAACGACATCTCGCTACATTTGTGTCACGGCCATTCACGCCAGGACATTCACAACGATTTCTTCGAGCTTCTCGATTCCCCAGCCGAGTGGAAGATGGTGTGCAAGGACCCGTTCCCGGAGGACTTCGACGCCATCATCGACGAGGTAGCCGCTGAGTATGCACAGAAAGTTACAGAAAAGTCTGCTGACGCACAGCGCCTCGAGAACCTCCGGAATGAACTCCAGCAACGCAACCTAGCTTTTCAGCTTCGGCGAAGGCTGGGATGCTTCCGAAGGCGCCGAGTACGGCGCCGATAAGGCGGAAGAAGACGATGCCGCAGGCTACGTCTATTGCCACATGCAGGACGTCGACAGGATGATTCACACTGGCGAGCTCTTGTTCGGGTTCGGCACTATGAAAACCGACGACGCACTCGGCACAGCTGCAGCTGTAGGTGAGCAACTCGTTGATGCGCTGCGCGCTGTTGGCTTCAACCCCACGTGGGACGGTAACCCTGACGCACGCGTGCTGTGCGAGGGTCTCGTCGTCGAATACCCCCTCGCGGATGATCTCCGCTAACCAGCCACAACCATCCATGTACTCGCAGGGCTGACGTCTTCCAGTGGGCCACCTCAGTGTTTATTGCCTTAACTGCATGAACTGCGAGCCCTCCCCCAAGTTATTGCGACAGCACCGAAAGTCGCCCAAGCGATGTGCACAAGAAGAAGAATAAGCAGGGCGGCGCTGACAGTATCTAACCATTCCACGTTCCACGACAGCCTAGTGCCCTGCGTAGACAAGGCATGAGCACCGAGGCAACATGTGCCTACAGGAAAAGTACTGGCCCACCACGAGGGGTTGTAGGACATTGGAGTGCTACCCAGGACTGCTCCCCAGTGTTTGGTGACGGCATAGACAGCTAACGGGACACCGAGGCTGAGCATCGCGGCGCCGTAGACCGCAGCTCGAAGATGCCATTGATCTCCGTCGAGCAATTTGTCACCAGCGAGTAGCTGCGCGCCTGCGGTGGACTGGCCAACCAGGCCGAGTGGGATCCAAGCAGTGGCGGCGAAGCTGGTGGGAAGCTTGGGAAAAGTGCGCAGGTAGACGAAGACAAACGTGGGTACCGCGGTAGTCCAGGCTAGTACAAAGCAGGCCACACCGATACCGTGGACTACCGAAGCCCACTCGCCAGCATGTGGTGTCAATTGCGCTGAGGACGTGGCGGCCACCATGGGTGCTACGAGGGGCAATCCCCAGGTGAATGCCGGCCCAGAGGGGCGTGTGACGATAAGGAAATGGAGAAATCGAAGGCAGGTAACGACGCCAAGGACTGTTCCTACTCCCCAGCACAGCGCATGGATTGTCCAAGCAGTGAAAACACCGGAGTATGCGCTCCCCAAGGCGAGGATGCCCATTGAAGCCATACCCCACGATGGCATTACAGTGGAGTGAAATCCAGGAACGCGGTTTCTCAAGAAGCCGATCAGGAGCGCTAGGGCTAGAGAGGTTGCAATCCCAAGCATGAATGCGGCGGGCAGCCTACCCACAACTGGCGTCAGATGAATGTTGATAAGGGTCGATGAGATCGATAGACCCATGAGTGAGCCAGCCCAGGCAGGGCCTAGAGGTGGGAGATCTATCTCATCTTGAATTTTTAACATGGGTTTCAGGCTAGGTACTGCCGCGACGAAGCGGGAGAGCGCACAAACCGAACGGGGTTACAATAAATGAATGTACCCCATGCGAAATAACGATAATGATGAATTTTTTCCAGTTCGACGCGGCTACGTTCCCGACGCTCTTACAGTTGATGCGGTGCTTGCCGTTGTTCGGTATGGGGGTATGAATAAGGCCGCTCATCACTTGGGAGTCTCCCAACAAGTGGTAAGTACGCGTATTTCGAAACTTGAAATGCGATTAGGTCAACGCATTTTTTGGCGCGGAGCGGCGGGTAGCTTCACCACAGAGTCGGGGAGCCGGATCGTTCGTGTGCTCGAAGGTCTGCAAGGTGCTTTGGATGAATGCGCGCGGGGTCTCGAAATCGCCGTAGGGGGAAGTCCCACCGAGGAAGTCAAACTGGTGGTTTCTCATACGATCGCCGAAGTGGACTATCCTCGCTGGGCCGCGGCCTATCAGCGTGCTCACCCACATAGCCATCTGCATATGCGTCAGCTCAACAGCCGAGAAGCGCAGACTCACGTGGTTCAAGGCCATGCCGAACTAGCCATTGTTGAAGGCAACTGGGTAGCGCACGAGCTGCATCAGCGTGTAGTCGGGCACGATGAGTTGGTGGTGGTTGTCCCCGCAGCGCATCGCTGGGCTGAAACGAATAATCCCCGTCAACCAAGCGGTACTGAAGTTCCCACATCGGCTCCTGAAATAGCGGCGGTGACTAAAGAGGAGTTGCAATCTACGCCTCTGGTTTTGCGTGAGCATGGAAGTGGTACGCGCGAAGTTGTAGCCGATGTTCTGGGGACGCTCGCCTCGCCTGCGGGAGAGTTTGGTTCTCTGGGTGCGCAACGTACTGCCATAGGTGCTTTAGAAGCTCCTGGAATAATTGCGCGACGTGCGGTGGCGTCCCAGCTGGAGACGGGTGAGTATGTCGAAGTACCGGTGGCTGGTATTAGTTTTGACCGTCCGCTACGAGTCGTGTGGAGCTCGCAGAACCGACTTTCCGATCCTGCTCATCAGTTCCTGCGCTTTCTCGTGGACTACGCGGATGCGGGGAGGGCATAGCCCAGAGAACCTGCAGTCAGGCCTGGGTAGGCTCAGAGCTCGCTGAGGAGGAAGGCCGCAGCGGTTATGCCTACTGCCACCGGCAGGACATCAGCCGGGCTATCTACAACGGCGAACTGTACTTTGGTTTTCCGCCATGGAAAAAGCGAAGAGGCAACAATAAAGGTCGGCGCGCAGCTTGTCGACGCCCTGCGCGCCCTTGACTTTGCCCCCCGAATGGAACGGCTCGACGAAAGCGCGCGTTCTATGCCACGACGTCACCCTCGAATTCCCCCTAGCGGACGACCTCACCGACTAAGCGGCTCCAGATGGTCAACCCCTTATTCGGCTATCCCGCAACAACCATCCAGATGGCTACCATGTGCACCACTGCCGCGGCAATCGTCGCGGTGTGGAAGTGTTCGTGGTAGCCATACCAGCGTGCGTTGCGCCCTGGCCATTTGAAGCCGTACATCAACGCACCCACTGAATAGACCACGCCGCCGGCAAAGAGAAGCCACACCACGGCTGGGCTCGCGGAGTGCCATAGGTTCGGCAACAATGGCAGAATGAGCCATCCCAGCACGAGGTAGACCACCACGTCCAGCCAGCGCGGGTGATTAATCCACACCAAGTTCAAGACAACCCCCATGATGGCGCCCACCCAAGCAGCAGTCAGCATCCACAGCGCCTGGGTCGGCTCTAGAACGATGGCACACAGCGGCGTGTACGTCGCGGCAATAAAGACGGAAATGGTGGCATGGTCCGCCCGGCGCCACCACTGCACCGCCCGCATGGTCACCCACGGCCAGCGGTGGTACAACGCCGAGACCGTAAAGAGACCCACCACGCCGACGCCGTAGACCGTCACCGCGAGCCCCTGCCACCACGGCAGTGTCATCCACGCAAAGGTAATCAAAACCGTCGATGCAATCAGGGAGGCGATGGCCGCAAAGAAGTGGCCCCAGCCGCGCGTCAGTGGGCGCGGGCCGCGGTCCGCCATCCAGTACGTGCGCTGGATGAGCTGCTCTATCGTGCTGCTTTCCTGCACAGAGCCTTCTTCAACTGGAAATTCTTGCGGGGACGATTTCTGAGCACTGGGTGCGTTCATAGTGGGGGCCTTGCCTTGCCTGAGATGCGGGTCATGCGTATAACGCATTCACTCCCAAAACTTACGTACCCGTAACTATACGGACGAGCATTGTGGCAGACAAGGGTGGAGCAACAGTTTTCACCAGTTTTTCTTCCAATATTTGCAGTTCGAGGGCGCTGGCCACGTAAACTACCCACATTATGCTTTCCTTTGTCTCACGCTCTCGCCGCACCGCGGCGCTGTTCGCAGCTGCCATGGTGGCGCTGGGGGCGGCGTCGGCAGGCGTCGGCTCCGCTTCCGCACAGTCCAGCACCATCGGCGAGGTTTCCTCGCGCGTGACCAACCCGCAGCCCTGGCTCGGTGACAAGGCCTTCATTACCTCAAAGCGCCACATGGGTGGCAACCACTGGGTGGTAGACGTGTGGTCCCCTGCCAACCGTGCGGTGATTTCTAATAACGTCCTGCTCCCCGAGGGCGATAAGCCGCGCCCCTCCTTCTACCTGCTGCCCGGAGTGGAAGGCGGCCAGGCCGGCATGAACTGGATGACCCACTCTGATATCCGCAATTGGGCCGTGGGCAAGAACGTCAACGTCGTTATGCCGCTCGGCGGCGCCTATTCCCTCTACACCGATTGGAATGCCGAGGACCCCATCCTGGGTGTCAACAAGTGGAACACATACATGACCGCTGAGTTGCCCCCGCTGATCGACGCCGAATTCCACGGCACCGGCCGCGATGCCATCGGCGGCATTTCTTCCACGGGCGGCGCCGCACTCGACATCGCCGGCCACGCCCCACAGCGCTACAAAGCAGCAGCCTCCTACTCCGGCTGCCCGGTGCGCTCCGGTGCGATTGGCTTCCCCACCTCCACCGCGATGATCGCCTATGGCGGCGGATCCTCCTTCAATGCGTGGGGCCTGCCGGGCTCCCCGCAGTGGTTCGAGCACGACCCCAACGCCAACCCTGGGCACCTGCGCGACGTCGAGGTCTTCGTGGGCTCGGCCTCCGGCACCCCGGGTCCCATCGATGGGACCAATAACCCCGGCCAATGGCTCGGACCCCGCGCGGTAGAGACGGTTGCTAACCAGTGCTCAGAGGAATTCACCCGCAACGCCCGCAATGCCGGGGTGCGAGTGAACCGTTACTTCAGCCCCCAGGGCTCGCACACCTTCAACCTCTTCTCCCACCAGATGAAGCTGAGCTGGGACCAGACCATCGCCCGCACCATCGGCGCTTAATTGGTTGGTTCCTAGGAGGTTGCCGCCTCACGGCGGGCGGGGCCGGCCCCTCGCTCCTGCCTTCGGCATTTCCTAATAGCTCCCTTGCCTCCCCACACGATGAAGGTCTAAACTCAAGGCGAAAGGTTCCGCCCCACTGAAAGAGCCCCTGAAGGCTTTCCGGCTTACGCCGGTAGGTGGGGCGGTCGCTTATTTTCGGACCGGGCCACTCCAGTAATAGGTCTTTCCCGCCGAAAACATATTGAATTGATCCCAATTGTGCCGCTGCGAAAGTGCTTGAACGTACTGTCCCTTGCCTCGTTCCATTTTCTGAAACCAGGACCAAGAAAAGTAGTCAGCAATCTGACCATTCAAATCCTGTTTTACTGGATGAAAGAGCACACGGAACTTTAGCTGTAGGCCTTTCAACAGAGGCTTTATCCTCTTTTCAAATGCCGATCTTTCCTTGCCAGTAAGAACCGAGTCGAAAATTAAGATTACGTCGCTTACCTCTGAGTCTCCCCACACCGCATTAATCCACTTCCCCATTGCACCAGCAAAGAGCCCTAAAAGCTGCGGTGGAGACTGGTAAGTCGGATGCGTCATTCGCTTATCCACCCAGATCGTGTGGACACGGCACCGATCAAGCTCATTAATTCGGTCTATTACCCGCTTTCGCGTTCCCTTCGAATTTTCTGTTGCATGAAACTCAAGGTCTTTACTCCCCGCTGCCATAAGTTCATACTTCAGCGCTTGCAGTCCTATCGCAGTGCCTGCTGGATTGAAAGTGCAAAATGCTGTGATTAGGAAGTGCGTGGAGGCTTTTGCACCAAACTGCATATCCCCCGACTCATCGAGAAAAACATACAAAGTTCTTTTTCTCTTCACGTCTTCCATCTCTGTTCCCCGGCCCCCGTACGCAGCTATTACTAATAGTCTACAACGCTGACTGGAGCAATTAGACAGTGCGGGCAGGGCCTCGCCTTGGCGAGAACCCTGCCCGGTTGCAGTACTGTGCGTGAGGTCTACTCCACGACGGAGTTGGCGCCCACCGCGTGGCCAAAGAGGTCCGGCAGGGTTGCTGCCCAGGCCTCACGAAGCTCGGAGACAGCAATGGACTCGCCGCCGAGCTCAAACTCGCCATTGTCGGTGGTCTGGCCGATGACGACGGCCGGCACGCCGCACTCCTCAGCGCGGTGCAGCAGCATGTCGACGCGGTCAGCGGTCGTTGCCACGAGCACGCGGGAGGCGGACTCGGAGAAGGCAGCCACGAAGGCATCCTCATGGACCTTGGACAGATCCAGGCTCAAGCCCACGCCGCTGCGCTTGGCCATCTCGAACGCGGTGACGGCGAGGCCACCTTCGGAGATATCGTGAGCGGCGGTCAAGCCTTCGCTGCCCACGAAGAAGTCAGCGAGGCGCTGCTCATTAGCCAGGTCGACCTGCGGCGGCAAGCCGTTGAGCCCGTTCTTCGCCTCATGGCCCTGCTCATGAGCGCTCACCTGCTGCCAGATGGAACCGCCGAACTCATCCTTGGTCTCACCCAGCAGAACGAGCACCTCCGGTTCCTCCACGAGGCCGAGCTCGTTGCCAATGGACGCGTGGACGTCATCGATGACGCCCAGGACGCCCACGACGGGCGTCGGCAAGATCGGCTCCTCGCCGGTCTGGTTGTAGAAGGAGACGTTGCCACCGGAGACGGGGATGCCGAGTTCCACGGCGCCGTCGGCAAGCCCGTGCACGGACTCGCGGAACTGCCACATGACGTCCGGGTTTTCCGGGGAGCCATAGTTGAGGCAGTTGGTGATGGCGACCGGGCGGGCGCCGGTGACGGCGACGTTGCGGTAGGCCTCCGCCAGAGCCAGGCGTGCGCCCATGTTCGGGTCCAGCTTGGTGTAGCGGCCAGACGCGTCAGCCGACACCGCGATACCGCGGCCGGTCTCCTCATCAATGCGCAGAACACCAGCGTTCGCGTGGTGGGACTGCACGGTGTTGCCGCGTACGTAGCGGTCATACTGCTCAGTGATGAAATCACGTGAACACAGTGCCGGGGAGGCCACGAGCTTCTTGAGCGCCACAGTGATGTCCTGCTTCTCGACGCCCTCGAATTCCTGCAGCGCATCCTGCCACTCCGGGCGTGCGTACGGGCGGTCGTACACCGGGCCCTCGTTGGCGATGGTGTGTGCCGGGGCATCGACGACGACCTCGCCCTGGTGGCGAATGATGAGGTGCTTGCCGGTGGTGACCTCACCGATCTCGGCGCAGGTGACGTCCCAGTGCGCGCAGATCTCCTTGAACTTCTCCACGTTCTCCGGGGTCACCACAGCGCACATGCGCTCCTGGGATTCGGATGCGAGGATCTCTGCGGCGGTCATGTTCTTCGCACGCAGCGGGACGTTGTCCAGGTTGATCTCCATGCCGCCGTCGCCGGACGCAGCCAGCTCGGAGGTGGCGCAGGCCAAGCCCGCACCGCCCAAATCCTGGATGCCCACCACGATGCCGGACTTGTACAGCTCCAGGCAGCACTCGATGAGAACCTTCTCCGCGAACGGGTCACCCACTTGGACAGCCGGCAGCTTGCGCTCCGCGCCATCCTCGAAGGTGTCAGACGCCAGCACAGACACGCCGCCGATGCCGTCGAGGCCGGTGCGCGAGCCGAAGAGCATCACCTTGTTTCCGGTACCAGAAGCGAAGGCCAGCTTGAGGTCCTCGACCTTCAGCGTGCCCACGCATAACGCGTTGACCAACGGGTTACCAGCATAAGATTCATCAAAAACGGTTTCGCCACCAATGTTGGGCAAGCCCAAGCAATTGCCGTAGTGCGAAATGCCGTCGACAACACCCGGCAGAACGCGCTTGGTGTCGGGCGCATCCGCCGGGCCGAAGCGCAGCTGATCCATCACGGCAATCGGGCGCGCGCCCATGGCCATGATGTCGCGGACGATGCCGCCCACGCCCGTCGCGGCGCCCTGGTGCGGCTCCACGTAGGAGGGGTGGTTGTGACTTTCCACGCGGAAGGTCACGGCGTTGCCGTCTCCGATGTCCACCACGCCGGCGTTCTCACCGATGCCGGCGAGGATCTTGGAGCCCATCTCTTCCGTCATGGTCTCGCCAAAGTAGCGCAGGTGCGCCTTGGAGGACTTATAAGAACAGTGCTCCGACCACATCACCGAGTACATGGTCAGCTCGGCATCGGTCGGGCGGCGACCCAGGATCTCGCGGATGTGCGCGTATTCGTCATCCTTCAGGCCCAATTCGCGGTAGGGCTGGTCCAGTTCAGGCTGCGCGGATGCCTGCTCGACGGTGTCGTTGTGTACGGTCATTGTTTCTCCTTTAACCGTCGGCGCGGGTTAAGCGACGACCTTGAGGGCGGACACAAACAAACCCAGACCGTCGGTGGACGGGCCGGTGAGAAGATCGATGGCATGCTCCGGGTGCGGCATCAACCCCACCACGTTGCCGGCCTCGTTGGTGATGCCGGCAATGCCATTGATGGAGCCGTTGAAGTTATCGGTATAGCGGAAAACCACGCGGCCCTCGCCCTCCAAGCGCTCCACGGTCTCCGCATCCGCCTGGAAACGGCCTTCGCCGTGCTTCGCCGGGATGAGGATGCGCTGCCCCTGCGCAAACTCGCTGGTCCAGGAGGTCTGTGCGTTCTCCACCTCGAGGTAGGTATCCACGCAGTGGAAATGCAGGCCCTGGTTGCGGGTCAGGGCGCCGGGCAGCAGGCCAGCCTCCGTCAGAATCTGGAAGCCGTTGCAGATGCCGAGCACCGGCATGCCCTTGTTAGCGGCATCGACGACCGCGCGCATCACCGGGGCGAGCGCCGAAATCGCGCCGGAGCGCAGGTAGTCACCGTAGGAAAAACCGCCGGGAACCACGACGGCATCGACGCCGCGCAGGTCCTCGTCCGCATGCCACAGGGACACGACTTCGGCGCCGGCGGTGCGGGCGGCGCGGGCCGCGTCGACGTCGTCAAGCGTGCCGGGGAAGGTAATAACGCCGATCTTCATTACTGGATGACCTCGTAGTCCTCGATCACGGTGTTGGCCAGCAGGGTGGAAGCAACCTTCTCCAGCTCCTCGGTGCTGACCGAATCATCGACTTCAATTTCAAAGCGCTTGCCCTGGCGCACGTCGCTGACACCAGCAACCCCCAGGCGGCCCAGCGCGCGAACAACGGCCTGACCTTGCGGGTCCAAGATCTCGGCCTTGGGCATGACATTGACAACTACACGAGCCATGAAAATTTTTGCCTTACTGTGCGTGAGTATAGGTGCCCCGCCAGTCTATCCCGCCGGCAAGAAAGATTCGGAATCTTTGGGGGTGATGAATTCAAACCAAACGGCTGAAAAATTCTTGGGGAATCCCACCTTAACCCCCAGCTCACCTAGTGCGCTCCGGTATCACTCGGTGCGAAACCCGGGTAGAACGAGATGCATTGGCCTGTTCTCACCTATCCAAGGAACCTCTCATGCATCTCAAAGGCATTGGCTCACTCGCCATCGCTGCTCTTGTCTCTACCTGCATCGTCGCACCTCAGGCCGGTGCGGCGGCGGACGGCTCCAACGCCGTTATCTCTGAGGTCTACGGTGGCGGCGGCAACAAGGGGGCGGCGTTTACTAAGGATTTCATCGAGCTTTATAACCCCACCTCCGCTGACCTCGACCTCACTGGCTGGTCCGTGGAGTACCTATCCGCTTCTGGCAACTCAGGCGGAAAGCACGAGCTATCCGGCTCCCTCCCGGCTGGGGGCTACTTCCTCATCCAGGAAGGTGGCGGCGACACCGGGGAGCCGCTTCCTTCCCCTGATGCAGAGGGGAACCTGAACCTGTCCGGCTCCAAAGGCTCGGTCAAGCTTTACGACGCCTCCGGGGCCGAGGTGGACATCGTGGGGTACGGGGAGGCGTCGATAAGCGAGGGCTCCCCCGCCCAGGCACTGGACAACTCCACCTCCGCGCAGCGCGACGCCGAGGGCTCCGACACCGACGACAATGCCGCAGACTTCAGCGCTGCAGCGCCGACGCCGAAGTCTGCCGGCCGCGCAAATGTGTCGGACCCAGACCCCACCCCAGCCGAGCCGGGTTCCGCCGTCACCATCCCGGAGATCCAGGGCACTGGCGCGGAGTCCCCGCTCAAGGGCCAGAACGTCACCACCCAAGGTGTGGTTACCGCGGTGTGGCAGGGTGAGAAGTCCCTCAACGGCTTCACCATCCAGACCCCGGGCACGGGCCAGACCGCGCCGACCGAGGCCTCCGAGGCCGTCTTCGTCTACACCGGTGGCACCGGCTTCTACCCGGCCATCGGGGATTCCGTCGAGGTCACCGGCACCGTTGATGAGTACTTTGGGCAGACCCAGATTGCCCTGAGCGCCGGCTCCACGCTTGACGACGCCCTCCCCGCCGTCACCCCGCTCGCCATCGATGCCCTTCCGGAAGGCGATGAGGAGCGGGAGAAGCTCGAGTCCATGCTGCTCAAGCCTGGCGTGCACACCGTGACCGACAATTACGGTCTCAACCGCTACGGCGAGCTCGGCTTGGCTCCAGGCACCGAGGCTCTGCGTCAGCCCACCGACATCGTCTCCCCGGGCAGCCAGGAACAAAAGGACATGGAAGCCGCTAACGCGGCAAAGTACGTCATTTTGGACGACGGCTCCACCCGCGACTTCTCCCGTGATGGCGCCTCGACGAAGCTGCCCTACATCATGCAGAACGGCTCGGAGGTCAAGACCATCCGCACCACCAACCAGGTAGAGTTCGCGGACTCCGGCGTCATCCTGGGCTACGGTCACGAGCAGTGGCGCTTCCAACCCACCGCGATGATTACCGGTGACTCTGCCGCCGCGGACCTGCCGATTACGTGGGACCCGGCCCGTCCGGAGGCCCCGCAGGTGGACGGCGATTACACCGTCGCGGCGTTTAACGTGCTGAACTTCTTCATCAACCTGGGCGAAGACAACGGCGCGAAATCCTACAAGGACCGCTTTGGCAACGGCGTGGGCTCCGATAGCGGGACCTTCCGCGGTGCGTGGTCCGAGTCCGCGTTCAATGACCAGAAGGGCAAGATCCTCACCGCGCTGGAGGGCCTTGATGCCGATGTCATTGGCCTGTCTGAGATCGAGAACGCCGCGAATACCGTGGGGGGCTCCTACGATGACGCCGTGAAGTACCTCGTGGGTGAGCTCAACTCCCGCGCGGGTTCTGAGAAATGGGACTACGTCAAGGCCCCGGCGAACGCGTCAGCCGATACGGACGTCATCCGCACCGCGATCATCTACAAGAAGGACCGCGTTAAGCCGGTGGGTGAGGCCACCTTGCTTGAGGACGCCCGCTTCAAGGGCACCGCCCGCACCCCGCTCGCCGCGGAGTTCCAGCCTGTTTCCGATAGGTGCGCTGTTGAAGGTCCCGATTCCTTCGTGGTGGTGACCAACCATTTCAAATCCAAGGGATCGGTAGCGAACGGTGATGCCGATACCGGCGACGGCCAAGGCAACAACCCCAACGTGCGCAACGCCCACGCCCAGGCCGTCCTCGACGGGCTGGCCAAGCAACCGCAGTGGCAGAAGAAGGCCACCTTTGTCATGGGTGACCTGAACGCCTACTCCAAGGAAGATGCCATTTCCGTCTTCCGCAATGCGGGCTACACCATCCCGGTGGAAGAGCTCAATGCGCAAGAGGACTGGCAGAACGTGGCCTCCTACCAGTTCTCCGGTCGCCTCGGCTCCCTGGACCACATCCTGGCCAACGAGCACGTCGACGCACAGGCCGCGCAGACCTGGAACATCAACTCTGACGAGCCCATCGCCATGGAATACTCCCGCCGCAACTACACCGGCGGCGATGTCTTCGAGGCCGATAACCCCTACCGCTCCTCCGACCACGACCCGGTCAAGGTGGGCTTTAACCTTGCGACGGTGAAGCGCACCGATAACCAGCTCAAGGACTGCACCACGACCGACGAGCCGGACCCGTCTGAGGAGCCGGCTCCGTCGGAGGAGCCGGATCAGACCGACGATGACGACAAGGTTGACACCAAGCCAACTCACAGCTCCGGTTCTTCTGCCGGCGAGCACTGCCTGCCGACTGCCCTCGGCCTCACCATCCCCGCAGCCCTCGCCATTCCGGTTGCCTTCCTTGGGTTTGCCAACACGCAGTTCAACATCCCGGGCTTCGAGCCTGTCCGGAAGCAGATTGAGTCGATGACCCGCAACATCCCGCGCGAAGCTCAGTACGCCGTCGGTGGCCTCGGCCTGCTGGCTGCGCTTGGCATCATCGGCGCGGCCTGCGCCCCAACCGAATCTGAATAGAGACCAGCCGGACCCGATGAAACAAGAGGCCACCCCTCCCCTTTTTTTTGGGGGGAGCACAAGGCAACATCAAACCGCCTGACGGTTGCAGGCTCCTTTTCGATGCCTCATAATTCACTACAAGGTGAAAGGGACTTACCCCAGCTCACCCCACAAATCATCTCTCTCCTGCAAAGGACACTCATGAAGTTCTCTCTTCGGAATCCTTCATCCAGGAACCCAAACTCGACTTTGCTATAGCTTAGACACCACAGGCGGACAAAGCGGTTCTCCGGTCTATGCCACAGACAACGCTGCCATCGGCATTCACACGCATGGCATCAGCGATCTCGGCTGCCCTGAAAACAGTGCCCTACGTATAAGCCCAAGCATGCTAAATACCTTCAATGACATTAAGGAGATCCAAAACAATGCAACCACAGATCCCGGTTCCAGCTCAGGTTCAAGCTCTCATTAATAACCCCAGTAACCTTCTCGGACTCATTGGTACCGTTCTGGGCATTATTTCCCTAGTTGTTGCAATCAGTGTCGGCCAAGGCCTCCCCAACGATGGGCAGTCCAAGCCTAATGCAGGAGAATCAACGATTCGCGTTGTAACCTCCAGTGGTAACCCGGCAGGCGAATGTAAGCTTCTTGGCCTTTCGCAGGAAAAGGTACACACGACTAATGCCAAAGGCGTGTACTTCTACGCGTTGGAACCTGGTTCGCATACCATCAACGCATCTTGTTCAGGGCTTTCCAGTCTTTCCTCCGCGCGAGCGCTCGAGGGTAGTCAGGAAGTAACCGTGAATGACGAGCCGGTAATGGTAAAGATTGTTGTTAAGTAGATTGGCCCTAACTTTCTTGGTTCTAAAGAGCTAAGAGAAACACGCACGTGCCCCCAGGGAAACCTCCCGGGGGCACACGCTTTTCAATGAACCACACCTAATTCGAGAGGGAACCGTACTTTCGTACGCGCCCGTATGAGAAGCTGGCGCATTTAATGACAGCAGCAAAACATCATTTTCAAACAAATGAACGCTTTTAAACCTCTGCCCCAAGAGCGCCAAACGCTTATCTGCATGTGTTTACACGGGCAGTTGGCTGTAAACCTGTAAAGACCCCATCACCTTCAATGCACATCGCGATGATCTGTTTGAAGTTAGCCACAAGAACTAGCTTTTCCAAGTAGAAGTTGACGCAACGCCACCGAGTCGTGGCGCCTCCAACCCCCCATGTAGTACCGAGTACGCGCTAGACGCCGCAAACAGTGCAGCCGGACACCCGCCAGCATTACTGACGGAGCTTCCTGCTGTTGCGACCGGCTATTTGGTAGCAGTGTCGTGACTATCTGGTAGCGCTTCAGTGAGTATCTGGTAGCAGCTCGCGGCGCTCGGGGTGATACTTCCGGTAGCCGCACCACTCGGGTGCGGCGCGT